>JAJUHH010000238.1 GCA_029267975.1 Clostridiales bacterium | reverse complement strand
TATGGGCACATGAGGAGATTGGTATTTTTACCAAGCGGATTGGTACTGCGGTAAATATTCACGGAGCCCGTATCTTTAAACTTACTAAAGTGGAATAATAATTATATAATTTTTTTATTTAACTTATTGACATTGACGCTGCGTAAAGGTGTAGACTCATGGTGTAAGGAGGTAGATGCATGGAATATACAGTGCAAAAACTTAGCAAAATAGCAGGAGTCAGCACCAGAACGCTGCGATATTATGATGAAATTGGAATTCTTAAGCCGGCTAGAATCAATTCTTCCAAATATCGAATCTATGGGCAGGCGGAGGTTGACCGCTTACAGCAGATTTTGCTTTATCGTGAATTAGGTGTGGACCTAAGCACAATACAACAGCTGCTGAATTCGGAAGACTTTGACGAGACAGTCGCACTGAAGGAGCATCTGTCCAAACTCCTTGCAAAACAACATCAATTGGGACTCTTGATCAAAAATGTTGAAAAAACCATTCAGAGTCGTGAAGGGAGAATAAAGATGCAGGATAATGAGAAGTTTGTTGGCTTTAAGAATAAGCTGATCGAAGAAAATGAAGCGAAGTACGGGAAAGAAATCCGAGAAAAATATGGTGACGAGACAGTAGAAGCTTCCAATCAGAAGTTTATGAATTTATCAAAGGAGCAGTATGAAGCCTTTGAGAAACTTGGAGAAGAGGTGTTAACTACCCTGGAAGAGGCTTTTGCAACAGGAGATCCGGCAGGAGAACTGGCGCAGAAAGCAGCACAGCTTCATAAGGAATGGTTAACCTATACCTGGAGCAGCTACAGTAAGGAAGCCCATGCAGGTCTCGCACAAATGTATGTGGAGGATGAGCGTTTTACCGCATACTATGATAAGAAACAGCCCGGTATGGCAGCCTTTTTAAGAGATGCAATTTTAATCTATACCGGACAATAATATGCAGATAAATATACAGCAGCCTCTACATTACTTATCGCTTACAAAAAACCAAGAGAGAGAGGTAACATCATGGAGAACAAACAGATTACTACAGTTGCAATTATAGGGCTGGGAGCCTTAGGGATACTCTTTGGACATCATTTATCCAAAAGAATGCCCAGGGAGAATTTAAGAATTATTGCAGATCAGGAGAGAATAGACAGATATCGTAAGGAGAGGCTGTATTGCAACGGAGAGCTCTGTGATTTTCATTATGTTACCCCAGATGAGATCACCGGACCTGCGGATCTGGTGATATTTACAGTGAAATATCAGGGACTGGAGCAGGCAATTGAAGCAGTTAAAAATCAAGTTGGAGAGCATACCATTCTTATGTCGGCCCTGAATGGAATTAGCAGTGAAGAGATTATCGGAAAGACCTATGGTATGGATAAGCTGCTGTACTGTGTGGCCCAGGGGATGGATGCGGTGAAGGAAGCAAATCATCTTACCTATACGCATATGGGTATGCTGGTATTTGGAGAAATGGAGAAGAATAAGACCTCTGCCAAAACTGATGCCGTAACCGCCTTCTTTGAAGGGATGCAGCTTCCCCATCAGGTGGATCAAGACATGAGAAAGCGGCTATGGGGCAAATTCATGCTGAATGTAGGGGTTAATCAAACGGTTGCCGTTATTGAAGGCACTTATGAGGACATCCAGCAGCCCGGACCCGCAAGAGAGATGATGATTGGAGCAATGAGAGAGGTGTTACAGCTGTCAGAAGCAGCAGGAGTACACCTTACCGAAGCTGACTTATGCTACTGGCTGGAGGTATTATCGGCATTGAGCCCCGACGGAAAGCCTTCCATGCGACAGGACCTGGAGGCAAAAAGATATAGCGAGGTTGAGCTATTTGCAGGGACCGTTCTTCAGTTAGGCAAGCGCTACAATATCAAGACCCCCATTAATCAGGAGCTATATGAAAGGATTCAAGAAATTGAGAATAAGTACCAGATAATATAATCATAATGATGAATTAACCATACCCTTCATTGTAGGATTGTGCTCCTATTCATGGGGATCGTTATTCTATTATGAAGATCTATGAAACCATAGGAGGGGTAGACTTAATTACTTTAATCAGTAAGCATGCTTTTAATGGTCTTTACTGCTACATCAATCATTGCCTCATGATTAAGATAATCATGGTGCTTATATACGAATTCTAAACTAATATTTTGAATGATATAAATAATGATATGTGATTTTTCATAGGCATTGGAGGTAGTTACACCCATTTCCTTCAGGAGCTCAACCATCTGACTGGCAGTCTTAGCTTGGATCTGATAGAATATTTCCTTAATATCCGGATCCGTGCGGGAGAGAGCGTACATCACTTCCTGAACGGATTTTTTGGCCGCATATGTTTGAACCACGGCTTTTATGACCTCTCGGATCACTGCATCCAGATCCGCTGAGGGCGACATATGCCTGATCATATCGTAAATTGGCATTGCTGTATTGTATTCAATGCTTTCAATCACATAGAGAAAGATATCTTTTTTATCTTTAAAATAGTTATATAGAATACCGGTAGATACTCCTGCTAGCTTGGCTATCTCTGCAGTATTTGTATTATAATAGCCCTTTTCACAGAATAATTGATAACCTGCTTCAATTATTCTGTTTCTTTTATCAATGGAACGCTGCTGCTGCGGCGTTCTGATATTCTTACTTCCCATTATCCTGCCTCCCTTACATAATTTTAATTATAATTTTTTAATTATATGAAGTCAACCTAAGAAGTTTAGGCAGGTCAAGCAAGAAACTGTGAAATTTCGACATAAATCGATAAATGATCCCGTCAGAAAGTAAATGATCGAACTTGCTTTCTTTGAAAAATATAAATATAATTTAAGTAGTTATATTCTGTCAGCCAAGATAGAATAAAGTAACAGATAAATAAAATGAATAAAGAGGAGAAGTCTTATGCAGGAGGTTTATGAATTTCTAAAAAAATGCAATACCTACTATTTTGCTACAGTAGAAGGAGATCAGCCAAGAGTACGTCCTTTTGGTACAGTAAATATTTTTGAGGACAAGCTGTATATTCAGACAGGTAAGAGTAAGGATGTGGCAAAGCAAATTGCAGTAAATCCCAAGGTAGAGATATGTGCCTTTGAAGAAAACCAATGGTTGCGTGTTGCAGCTACCCTGGTAGAGGATGACCGTATTGAAGCACAACAAGCTTTACTGGATGCTTATCCGGGCTTGCAGGGTATGTATCAGGCCGGAGACGGTAATACCTTGGTTTATTATATGAAGGATGCGCAGGCGGTCTTTTCTGCTTTTGGCAAGGAGCCAAGGATCGTCAGGTTCTGATCATAAAGTTTCATTTCCATATTAATCAAATTACGTCGTGATAATGACGATAAAGAAGCTGTTGCCTATATTGGCTTCAGTGAAAAGGATATCTGGTAACCTTTCCTCTGAAGCTAATATTGCAACAGCTTTTTCTCAATGTGCTTATAAGCACTGCTTTCTATACATTATATACCATCATCCTTGGCTAACTTTGCCTGCTCAAATTTATCCCGGCGGATATGGCAATAACCGTTTGGATTCTTATCCAGGTATTTCTGATGATATTCCTCCGCCGGATAATAATTACGAAGGGGTAATACTTCAATGGCGATAGGTTTATCATACCTTGTCTGAAGCTGGGCGATAGACTGTTTGATCATTGGCAGATCAGCCTCATCAATATAATAGATACCGGTTCGATACTGGGTTCCGGAGTCCTCTCCCTGGCGGTTCACCGAGGTAGGGTCGATAACGTCATAATATAGGTTAAGGATAAATTCCAGACGAATTTGCCTGGGATCATACAATACCTTAACAGTCTCTGCATGACCGGTATTATTGTGGCAGACCTCCTGGTAGGTAGGGTTTTCTGTGTTGCCGTTGGCATAACCAACCTCAGTCTCAACAATTCCATTGACACAGGATAAATATTTCTCTGTTCCCCAGAAGCATCCTCCGGCTAGATAAATTTCTTTCAACTCATTTGTGCGCTCCAAATCATGCACCCCTTTCCGATTGTTATGAATATTTTATATCCGTTACATCGGGAAATCAATCAGATTCCATCAGTTTTATTAGAATTAGTCTGATTTCAATGATTTAATTCCGACCTTTTGAAACTTTACTAAATAACTTGATCAGCTCGTTAACGATGAAGGGTATTAGTGCAAACAGCAGAACGAGGCCCCAATCAGCCAGGCTAAGGCTCTGAACTCCAAAGGCATCTGCCAAAAACGGAACGGAGATCACCAAGAGCTGCAGCAGCGTGCCTACGATAATCGCTCCAATTAGCAGCATATTTGAGAAGAGGCCTACCTTAAAGATGGATTTGTTGAAGTTACGCATGGACAGAGAGTAAAACAGCTGAGAAGTAGCCAGCACAACAAATGCCATGGTTCTTGCATAGGGCAGTGCTTCCTCCGGAATGGGACCGCCACTCAGGGTGTAACCATGCTCCCATAATCCATAGAAAAATGCAGCCAGGGTAAATAATCCGATCAATACACCGCCGATGATCGCACGGGCGCCGGCACCGTGGGCGAAGAAACTCTCCTTGGGGTTACGAGGTCTTTGCTTCATAACATCATGATCCCCGGGATCCACACCAAGGGCAATGGCTGGAAGGGAGTCTGTGATCAGGTTTACCCAAAGTATCTGGGTAGCGATAAGGGGAACAGGCCAATTTAAGAGAATGGAGAGGAAGATGGTAATTACCTCACCAAGGTTACAGGAGAGCAGGAAGATCACAGCCTTCTTAATATTGTTATAGATATTTCTGCCTTCCTCGATTGCATGGACAATGGTAGTAAAGTTATCATCCGTGAGAATCATGTCACTGGCACCCTTGGCAACATCTGTACCGGTAATACCCATGGCAACACCAATGT
>JAJUHH010000237.1 GCA_029267975.1 Clostridiales bacterium | reverse complement strand
GGATATCTTAAGAAGAGCCGGTGCCAGTTCAATACACCGGGCCAACCTGCCCCCGGGTATCTTCTACCACATCATGTCTACCATGCGCATGGACTATGTCACGGATGTTAATTGTGAGGCCTATGATGTGAAACGATTATATATTGCAGACAGCAGCGTATTTTATAACAGTATCGGCGGACCCAACCCCACCCTCACCGTTCAGGCCCTGGCAACCCGTACCGCAGAGAAGCTTGCGGAGAAATACTTTATTCTATGAGCATATTTCATATTCTCATATGTAAAATAAGAGCGATCGTCTGTGATAGCTTAGCTATCCATGCAACCGCTCTTTTTTCTTATAGAAAGTCCATCTTATACTGATATCCAAATTCCTGTCCGCCAACCTCTTCCTTGATCAGCAAGGGGGGTACCCTTCTTAGTATATCTCCCGATGCCTTCTGGTCCATAATCCAGGGGGCAATCTCCTGCTTGGGCAGGACTACGGGCATACGATTATGAATCTCCTGCATGGAGGCATTGGCTTGCGTCGTAAGGATAACAAAGCGCAGCTCATTATGGCTCTCCATGGAGCTTGCCGGCCTCATCATATAAATCCCTGCCATATATAAGGTTTTGCTGTCCTCCATGCGAAAGAGGAATTTTCTTTTCTCACTGTTCCACTCATAAAAACCCGTAGAAGGGATAACACAGCGGCGCCTGAGAAGTCCCTCCCGAAAGGTACTCTTCTCAAAGGCTGTTTCTGCCCTTGCATTAATGATGACACCCTTCCCGTCATACTTGGGAAAACCCCAGCCGCTAAGTACAGGAGATACTTCCTCCTCTTCCTCGATCAGGATCGGCGCCTGATCTGTGGGATAGATCTCACCGTTCTTCACGGCATTTTGATGCAGCTTGGCATTTAATTGTTCCAGGATCTCGCGAATCTCATCGCTTTCTTCTACCGTGAAATTATATCTTCCGCACATTGGAATACCCTCGCTTTCTCCGCACATTGAATGATGCAAGCCTGTTCCTAATATTATACACCAAAGAATGGATTACACCAATCACTGCTGCCTGTTTCGCAAGATATTTTTTCTTAACCATAGCCTTCTTATTCATACTTATCCCTGTTCCTAATACCTGCTGCATGACCGCAGTAACTTGACGGGGGGAGGGTTATGCCTTATTACCTTATTACTTTCTTACATTTTGCGCAGATAATAGCGGTAAGCACCGGCATAGGCCAGCAAAAGCACACACATATTAATGAGCAAAATAATAAATAATATGGTATTATAAAGGCCTACAATCAGGGTTGTAATATACATGGAAGCGATCATCATGTTTGATGCAAAGCGTAAGGAACGGTTGCCGATCTCCACCAGTCTTTCATCGTTAGACTTAATCCTTTCTTCCTTCAGCTTATTTTCATTTCTAAGCAGGCGCCAATGCATAAACCAAAAGATAACAGATATAGCAAGCAAGCCACTTCCAAAGCCTATATAAATATCAAATAATCCTTCCTTGATATCATTCTTCCAAAAATGATCAAGCAGCAAAGGAGCTGCAATAGCCAATGCTCCTGCCAGGGCCATGAGGACAAACAGCGTCATTCTGTTCTTGACTACCTTTCTATACTCCTCGTTTGTATTTGCAACTGCATAACAAAATATTCCTCTCATAGATTTTCTTCCTCCTTATCAAATATAAATATTTCTTCAATGGGAACTTCAAAAAATTGTGCAAGCTTATGTGCCAATATTAAAGAGGCATTGTACTTGCCTGCTTCCAGTGAGATAATGGTCTGCCGGGTCACACCCACCGCATCCGCCAGCTCACTCTGGGTAACCTTTTTGGCCTTTCGTAATTCCTGTATTCGTGTCTGCACAGCTTCACATCCTTATCGTAGATTTCTCTTGTTTTTACAGCTAACCCTACCGCGCGTGGTATTGTATAGTTCGCTTTACATTTTTAGTATAGTACACTTTACATTTGATGTCAAGTGCATTTTACATTTTTACAAATTTTTTAAAAGGCTTATATTTAACGCCAAAACCTCATAAATTCTAGCCCTTTATACCAAGACAAAATAACGCTGCCTTTCAAAAATATCCTGAAAGACAGCGTCCGCTTCATAAATCAATGTAATATTCAATTATTCAAAGGAAATCGTATCCCAGGCCTCACTGTTGACAATGACATCATAATTCTCAGTCCAGGTTGCATAGAGATCAGCAAATAGTTCACTGCGGCGGCCGTCGATAATCTCTTCCTTCTTCTGGATTGTGGCATCCACATTATTATCGGATACACAGTAGAGGATATGCCAGCCGTAATCTGTGGTAACAATGTTACTTACCTGACCGGTCTTTAAGGTAAAGGCTGCCTGCTCAAAGGAAGCACTGAACTCCTCCGGGCCCTGTCCCCTTCCAAAGGTATATTCAATCTGGTCAGATTCGGTATTGGTCTCCGCCAATGCATAGAAATTATCTGTTGTCTTTGCCTGCTCCAGAAGGCTTTGAACCTTTTCATATGCTGCTGCCTTTTCCTCAGCAGATAAGGGCACTGCCTTACCCTGGTCATCATAATCAACACTATAGATCAAAAGCTGCTGCACCGTGATCTGTCTCGCCTCCAGGTCTGAGACTTCCGTATCCACATTGATGGTCTTACTTTCAAATATCTTCTCTGCAAGGAGATTGTCCGCATAAATCTGTCTGAGCAGCTCCTCCGTAATCAGGTATTTGTCAATGTCCTGAGAGGTTAAACCTTTATAATGCTCCTTGGCATAAGCATTGGCATCCGCTAATTCTTCCTCTGTCAGGGTAATACCCTCCTTTTCTGCTTCCGCACGGATAATCTTGATCTCAGTAATCTGCTGGATCACCTCATCCTTGATCAGGTTGCCGAAGGTATCCCCATTCCCCAGAATATCGGCCTGCCATATGCTATTGCCATAGTCCGTCTCATAATTTTCCTGGGCAGATTTTAAATAAACCATTGCCTCATTATAATATACCTTGCTATCACCCACCATAAGCATGAGCTCCCCGGAATTTGTCGGTTCCTCCTGAACCGGCGTGGGCTCCTTGGAGCCGTCCATCACATAGTAGGCCAGTTCTGTCACAGTGTCCTTCTCTGCGTCATAGGTAATATAAAGCTCTTTATCATTCTTTAAGTAAGTATAGGTTACCGTATTCTTCTCCTGGTTAACGGTCTTGGCAATTTCCTTGCCCATAATGTCAGCCAAGAGGCCATCCACCTCAGCCCTGCTCGTACCGATACGGATTCCAAACACGGAGTACTCTCCCGCTCCGTTTAAAAGAGTGATTGCATTTACCGCCTTGTCCGGTGCCATCACCTGAACCACATTTTCCATTTTATATACACCGGTTCCCTGCTGCTCCAGCTTGGTCCCGGATCTTCGCTCAAAGGTCGATACCGACTTCCCTATATAATTCGTTAATTCATTCCGATCCGCTGCGGACCTGCAGGCGGTTAACAGTGTCAATAACAGAACCACTGTCAAGGCTGCGATTAACTTACGACTTGTCCTCATCGTTTCTTCCCCTTTCCTAAAACTTGGTGCTTCTATAGAATTCCCATTCTATTCTTAATTCTGCAATAATATCTTGAAATCTTCAAGAAGTTTTCGCAAATGCTCAAAAATCGCCAGTGAATCCAGCCTGCCCTTGGGCCCTGCCGGCAGACGATATACAAAATACGGATTTGCCTGGGGGATAAGTTTTAAATTATTCTGATATTTCAGCATCAATTCAGGGACCTTCTCCACAGCCAGCTTTGCCTTGGGATACATCATAAGCTTCACTTCATTATCCTTGTGAACCAGACCCACGATATAAAGGCTATGGCAGATGGCCTTAAGCAGCGCAATATTAAGCAGGTTGTTTACTGCAGATGGCAGATCTCCAAATCGGTCTGTCAGCTCCTCCTGCATATCCATCAGCTCTTCCTCATTCTCAATCTCAGCAATTCTCTTATAAATATCCAGCTTATGAACCTCATTCTTAATATAAGTAGCCGGAATAAATGCATCCATATCCATGTCCACGGTGGTCTCATAGGTCTCTTCCTCTGTTACTTCACCCTTCATGGATTTCACCGCTTCATTTAACATCTTACAGTAGAGGTCATAGCCTACAGCCTCCATATGCCCGCTCTGCTCCGCACCCAACAGGTTACCGGCACCGCGGATCTCCAGGTCTCGCATAGCAATCTTAAAGCCGGAGCCCAGCTCCGTAAATTCCTTGATGGCATGGAGTCTCTTCTCCGCAATCTCCTTCAGCATCTTGTCCCTGCGATACATTAAGAAGGCATAAGCCGTCCGGTTGGAGCGGCCTACCCGTCCCCTCAGCTGATAGAGCTGGGATAGTCCCAGGCGGTCCGCATCATCAATGATCATGGTGTTGACATTGGAGATATCAAGGCCCGTCTCAATAATTGTTGTAGATACCAGCACATCGATCTCCCCTGAGATAAAGTCAAACATGATCTTCTCCAAAGTCCGTTCATTCATCTGCCCATGGGCATAAGCAACATTGGCCTCAGGCACCAGTTTGGCTACGGTATTGGCAACCTCATCAATTCCATTGACCCGGTTATAGACATAGTATACCTGTCCGCCCCTGGCCAGCTCTCGACTGATGGCCTCGCGGATAATCTCATCATTATGCTCCAGCACATAGGTTTGGATTGGCAGACGGTCCACCGGGGGTTCATCCAGGACGCTCATATCCCGTATACCCACCAGACTCATATGAAGAGTTCTGGGAATTGGTGTGGCGGTTAGGGTCAGAACATCGACATCCTTCTTTAGCTGCTTAATCTTCTCTTTATGTGTCACCCCGAAGCGCTGTTCCTCATCGACGATCAGCAGTCCCAGGTTCTTGAACTTCACATCGGC
>JAJUHH010000236.1 GCA_029267975.1 Clostridiales bacterium | reverse complement strand
CTTCTTCTATGGGTCTGTCGTCCAACTCATATTTTGCATTCATCAGGTTCATCTTTCCGTTGTTGGTATAAGCATGCCCATGTCTTCCATTGCGGGATGGGTATACACAGTCAAAGAAATCAACGCCCCTGTCAACCGCCTCCAGAATATTGGCCGGAGTACCCACACCCATTAAATATACCGGTTTATGAAGGGGCAGATAAGGTACCGTCTCTTCAATAATGCGGTACATCTCTTCGTGGCTTTCACCCACTGCCAGACCTCCCAGCGCATAGCCGTCCAAGTCTAACTCTGTGATCACCTTAGCATGCTCAATACGGATATCCTCGTAGGTTCCTCCCTGATTGATTCCGAAGAGCATCTGCTGTTTGTTAATGGTATCCTCCAGACTGTTCAGCCTGTCCATCTCCGCCTTACAGCGCTTTAGCCAACGGGTGGTACGATCTACAGATGCCTGCATATATTCCCTGCTGGCCGGATGCGGGGGACATTCATCAAAGGCCATTGCAATGGTGGAGGCCAGATTGGATTGGATCTGCATACTCTCCTCCGGTCCCATGAAGATCTTCTTCCCATCGATATGGGAGTTAAAATATACTCCCTCTTCCTTTATTTTTCGCAGTCCTGAAAGGGAAAATACCTGAAACCCACCGGAGTCCGTGAGGATTGGCCTATCCCATACCATGAACTTATGAAGCCCACCCATTTGCTTTACAACCTTATCCCCCGGTCTTACATGCAGATGATAGGTATTGGACAGCTCTACCTGGGTCCCAAGCTCCTTTAAATCCATACTGGATACCGCACCCTTAATTGCAGCTGCCGTTCCTACATTCATAAATACCGGAGTCTGGATCGTTCCATGGACAGTTGTAAACTCAGCACTCTTTGCTCTTCCATCCTGCTCGATTATTTTATACATTATCTTATATTCCTGCTTTCCTGTGTCACATATTGTTTCATGACTTTAACATTACAAGTATACCCTGTAGAACCTATTATTTCAACAAAAATATCTGAAGTTCATAAAGAATTAATGAATAATTCTCCAGAATTAATGAATGAATAATGCTTCAGGAATAATAATAATTTCTCCATGGAATAAAATAGCTGAATATAATATTTATTGCAAAATATTAGCAAAATTGGTAGAATTAATGTGGTTTCTAAATTATCAGAGTATGAATTGCTGTTGCCGGAGGTCCAATCATGTCAATTAAGAAATCCTTACGTTTATTTTTAATTCTGTCGTCAATGATTCCTTTGATACTTGTGGCCGTTATCGCATATGTTCTTTTGACGAACCGGTTAGTAGAGACAAGCACCCAGAACATACTCAGAACGGCTCAGACAAGTAAGGCCGGCATTGAATCCATGATTGAAACCCAGCGCAGGGAGGTCTCCCTCCTGGCTCTCCAGGATGACCTCATTCATGCGGTAAAGACAAGCTATCATGGTAACCCCATTGCTATTGATAAGATCAATTCTCTTCTGCAGAAAAGAAGCAACAATTTAAATAGCTGCGAACGTATTTCCTTATATAATATACGGAACGAGGTAATCTCAAGCTCCAACCCTATCTATATCGGTCAGTCAAGCAGATCAGGCCTGACACTTTCTTATATGCTTGCAACCAAATCTACAGCAATTGCCGTTGACGGTATCCACCCCATCACCAAGAACGGAAAAGTCATTTATACCATGGATATCGGTTCTCCGATTATCGATGAGGATGAAGGAATTATCTATGGTTATGTCATCAGTACTATGAATGTTTCATACTTTGAAGAATTTCTAAAATCAATCTCCATCGGCAAAACCGGCTATTGTATGCTCCTGGATCAGAATGGCACTGTGATCTTCCACCCCGATTCCCGTTTGATCGGCTCAGAGATATCATCTGAAAAACTTTCTACCTTGGTGGAACGATATAATAAGGGGCAGCTGATGTCTAACGGTACCTTTCAATATCATTACGAAAAGACCAGTCAGGTGTTTGGTTACAGCATACTGCCAAAGCAAAATTGGGTTCTCCTGGTAAAGCAGGATCTTCCGGAGATCAGAATGATTACCACAATTATGATGTCCATTCTATTTATTGTTTGCGGCGTATTGCTGATCATAACCCTGATCTTTGCAAATTCCTTCTCCCGCTGGATATCCTACCCTATCATTGCCCTGCGTGATGCCATGCGAACCGCTTCCGATGGGGATCTAAACGTCCAGTCCAATATTCGCAGCAACAATGAGCTAGGTGAGCTGTCCAAGAATTTTAATAAGATGCTGCATATCATCAAGACGAATTACGAGGATCTGGAATCCATGCATGAAGAACTGCTGGCCAATGAAGAGCAGCTCAGGTCCAACTATGACCACATTGAATTTCTGGCTTATCATGACACGCTCACTAATTTGCCCAATAAGCTCGCTTTTCTTGATCATGTCAATGCAGTACTGGCAGCTTCTTGTCAGGAAGACAGGATCCATGCTGTATATTTTGTAGATTTGGATAATTTCAAGACAGTGAACGACACCCTGGGTCACGATTACGGTGATGCCCTCTTGGTGAAGACCTCCCAGTTGCTGACGACACTCATGGACGGAGACGGAATGCTTGCCAGAGCCGGTGGCGATGAATTCCTGATCTTTAAAGAAGCCATCAGCTCCAAGGAGGTTGCCGTAGAGTTTGCATCCAAAATCCTTGAAACCTTTCGCAACCCTTTGGAACTGGAAGGAGAAATTGTCTATGTATCCATGAGTATCGGTATCTCCATCTATCCGGAGAATGGCACTTCTTCCAAGCTCTTGATCAAGAACTCTGATATTGCCATGTATAAATCCAAAGACACCGGTAAGAACAAATTTACGCTCTTTGATAAGACCATGGAAGAAGAGCTAAACCGTAATACCATGATTATTGAAGTACTGAGAAATGCGATTGATAATGATGATATCTACATACAGTATCAGCCTCTGGTAGAACTTGAGACCAATAATATCATCGGCTTTGAAGCCTTAATGAGAATACGTAATGACCGGCTTGGACAGCTGACTCCAAGTGAGTTTATTCCCATTGCGGAGGAAAGCGGTCTAATCATAGAGCTCAGCACCTGGTTGTTGAGAGAAGCCTGTTCCTTTACCAAGAAGCTCCTTGATCTGGGCTACCAGCCTCGTTTGGTTACGGTGAACATCTCCTCTATTCAGATTAATCGTCCGGGTTTTGTGACTACTCTGTCAAAAATTCTTCATGAGACCAAGTTGCCTCCCCAATATCTGGAACTTGAAATCACGGAAAGTACCCTGGTATCCTCACTGATGGATGCTACCATGCTCTTACATAATCTTCAGGAGCTTGGGGTTAAGGTATCCCTGGATGACTTTGGAACCGGCTACTCTTCCCTGAATTACCTGACCAAGATGCCCATCAACACACTAAAGATTGATAAATCCTTTATTGATAACATCTCCAGCAGTGAAAAGGATTCCCATATTGCGGAGTCAATTATCCAGCTGGCCCACAGCCTAGATATCAGGGTGGTAGCTGAGGGTGTGGAGACAGCAGAACAGCTGACCTCCCTGAAAGCACGACACTGTGATATCATCCAGGGTTATATCTTCAGCCATCCTCTCTATCCCGAGGAGCTGCTTGCGCTCATAGAGGAGGATGAACGGGTGTCCCAGTATACCTTATTTTAGTTCAATAATAATATAGAGAGAAACATCGACTTACACAGCTGCTCATCCTTATTCTATGGACCTGTGATGGGTATGCAAAAACAGGCAGGAAGTATGTTATAAACAACACACTTTCTGCCTGTTTTTTTATTGAATATTTAATAATAACTGCTCAATCTGCTGCAAATTATTTTAAAGCTGCTCCTTCGCATCCAAGTACGTTGCGAATCTTATGCTTTACAACTTCCTTGATGTTGTTTCTTGCCGGAGTCAGGTACTGTCTGGGATCAAAGTGACCGGGATTGGTGAACATATACTCTCTGATACCTGCAGTAAATGCAAGTCTTAAGTCAGAGTCAATGTTGATCTTGCACACTGCCATCTTCGCAGCCTGTCTTAACATATCTTCCGGAATACCGATCGCATCGTCTAACTTGCCGCCGAATTTCTGGATGATCTCCACATATTCCTGAGATACGCTGGAAGCACCATGTAATACAATAGGGAAGTTAGGAAGTCTCTTGCCAACCTCTTCCAGAATATCAAAACGTAACTGAGGCTTCTGGCCGGGCTTGAATTTGAAAGCACCGTGGCTTGTACCGATTGCGATCGCTAAGGAGTCAACACCGGTACGAGTAACGAATTCCTCTACTTCATCAGGTCTTGTATAGGATGCGTCTTCTGCATTAACATTAACATCATCTTCAATGCCTGCTAATCTTCCCAGCTCACCTTCTACTGTTACGCCATGTGCATGGGCATACTCCACAACCTTCTTTGTTACAGCAATATTTTCTTCGAAGCTTAAGTGGGAGCCATCGATCATAACGGAGGAGAAACCGCCGTCAATACAGGACTTACAGGTCTCAAAATCAGGACCATGATCTAAGTGAAGAGCGATCGGAAGATCTGTATCTATTAAAGCTGCCTCAACTAATTTAACAAGATATGCATGCTTTGCATATTTTCTCGCTCCTGCGGAAACCTGCAGGATAATAGGTGCGTTCAGCTCCTTTGCTGCCTCTGTTATTCCCTGAACGATCTCCATATTGTTTACATTAAAAGCACCGATTGCATATCCACCAGCGTAAGCCTTTTCAAACATTTCCTTAGTAGTAACTAATGCCATAAACCCATCATCCTTTCCTATATGTTTATGTTATACATTTTTCAATGCTTCATTTATTATACCATAAAATTACTCTTTGAAAAGTTATTTTAATTTTTTTTTAAAATTTACCATGGGAAACCTTACTTCAGTTCCTTCG
>JAJUHH010000235.1 GCA_029267975.1 Clostridiales bacterium | reverse complement strand
GTATGAGGCAGCAAGACAGAGAAGGATAGAGCACTAAGTCAGGCTTTAAGCCAAATTTAAGCAAAAAAGCACCCGGGAATATAACTTCCCGGGTTATTTTATGGAAAAATACACATAATAGTAGGTGTCTGATTAAATCTTAAAGGAGGGACACCTTTGACAAATGGAATATACTGGCTCCTGCTTATGGCATTTTTAATTCTGGTTGAGGTCTTTACGCTTGGTATGACCGCTATCTGGCTGGCGGTTGCTGCTCTTGTGGCATTTCTGATATCCTTATTCTATGATAACCTTATTGTTGAAGTGGTTTTATTTGCATTGATCTCCCTTGCACTGTTATATACAGTGAAGCCCCTGGTGAAAAAATACTTTAATCCTAAGAGTAGGAAATTTAGACAAAAATAAACGGTGATATTAAGAAAAAATTAAGGTTTTGTATATTGATAATCTATTTGGGTTGAGATAATATAATCCTTAGCTTACAGCATGACTTAATATAAGTATGTCTATATCTATTATACGGTCTATTGTTGCGTATAGGAATAGCAAAGCGAGGGACGTTTTATGAAAAAAATCAAGAGAATTATAATCTCTCCATACTTCGTTATCTTATTATTTGTATTTAAGATGATGGTATACTACTCACTGATTGAGGTGCACCGAATGGAGTTAGTGATGATCGGCTTTAGTCTGCTGGTATGGGGAGCACTATTCATATGCTTTGGAAGAAGTAAGATCAAGGGGAAGAAAGGTCTCTTTCTTACTGTATACTTCCTTCTAAGCCTGCTTATGTTTGCAGACACCATGTATTACAATTATTATAACCAGACGGTGTCGATCAAGCAGCTTTGGCAGGCAAAGAGTGTAACAGCAGTACCGAAGAGCTTTTTGGCTACGCTTATTCCGGCCAGCTTTCTATTGTTTTTGGATATTCCCTTTGCATATATGAGTTTTAAGAAATATATCACAAAGGAGATTATGCAGAAGATCTATCCCTGGAGAGGAATGAAGTATGCGATCTATGTTCTGACGGCTGTATTTATTACCTTGATCCTCAACCCCTTTCATTCTGCGGCCATCGAGAGCGTCAATAATATGGAATTTTTTACAAGCCATGTGAATGATATTTATGAAACTATATCTGAGAATTTAGACCAGGAAGTAATGCCACAGGAAGAAATACTGGAGGTACTCAACGAAGTGCAGCCGGACACTACCTATCCCAACTATCGGGGAATTGGGGAGGGAAAGAACCTGGTTGTGATACAGCTTGAGGCATTTCAGGATTTTGTCATCGGCAAAGAGTATAACGGTCAGGAGCTGACACCAAACCTGAACCGTCTCATTGAAGGAGATACCTTATACTTTGATAACTATTATACCAATATTGGAAAGGGCAATACTGCGGATGCGGAATTCTCTACCCTAAATAGCTTATACCCGGTAGAAGACGGCGAGAGTTACCGTTTGTATCAGGATAATACTTATAACGGTCTTCCCTGGCTGATGCGGGACAACGGATACTATGCCTTTGCGATTCATGGCTACAAGGGCGAGTTCTGGAACAGGGAATATACATATCCGAACCAGGGTTTTCAGGATTTCTATAGCCTGGAGGATCTGAAGCAGGATGAGATCATCGGAATGGGTGTTTCGGATAAGTCAATGTTTCAACAACTGGTATCCATTTTAAAGAGTCATAAAACACCAACCTTTACTTTTGCTATTACCCTATCCGGCCATCATCCTTTTGAACTTGAGGATCAGTATGTTACGCTGGAGCTGAAGGAAGAGGATAAGGATACAAAGTTTGGGGATTACCTTGAGTGTATTCGTTATGTAGATGAAGCCATCGGACAACTTGTAGCGGATCTTAAGGAAGCAGGACTGTATGACAATACAGTGATTGCCCTGTATGGAGACCATCATGGAATGAACTGCGGTATGGATGAGATTTTAGATCAAATGAATGCCTTTATCGGACGCACTTATGATTACGATGAAATGTTAAATGTCCCTCTGATCATTCATGTACCCGGCAGCGGTGTACAGAGGACGATCCATACCACCGGCGGACAGGTTGATTTTATGCCCACCATCGCAAATATCATGGGCTTGTCCTTAGATGATGCATTTATTGTGGGACAGGATCTGGCCAATGCCAAGGAAGGCTTTGTGGCATTTACCGCTTATTTATTTGAAGGCTCCTTTGCAGACAATGATGTGATGTTTGAGATCTCCAGAGAGGGCATTTTTGAAGGCAGCCGAGCCTGGAAGATAGGTACCAATGAGCCGGTAGATGCAGCCCTTTATCAGGAACAGTATGATAAGGCAATCTTACTAAAGCAAACCTCTAAGGAAATTCTGGACCAAAACCTGATTGCGAATTTTATAACGCATTAGATTGATATAGGAAATGATACTATAACAGATGTAGGATGATACGCGAAGGAAAGGAAGCGTTCTCCTGCATCTGTTTTTGCTTGTCAAGGCCAGGATGAATGAAAAATAATACGATTTAAGAAATGATCGGACCTCCGTATTTGCATTGCAGACCTCATGATACAATTGTTCTTGACAAATAAGCCTAGAAGAGATAATGTATATTTAATCATAATAAAGAATAAATATAAATTATTTGCGTTTATGCAACGATGCTAAGTGTTCCTTTGAATTAAATGGGTCACCAATCGTCGGCTGCGGAAGGGAGGATTTTTATGAATTTAAAAGGACGTAGTTTACTTACCCTCAAGGATTATACTCCGGAGGAGATTGCTTATCTGCTTGAACTGGCAGCAGAGCTGAAAGCAAAGAAAAAGCAAGGGATCACAGGCAACAGCTTACAAGGGAAGAATATTGCATTGATCTTTGAAAAGCCCTCTACCAGAACCCGTTGTGCCTTTACTGTTGCTTGTGTGGATGAAGGCGGGCATCCGGAGTACCTGGGGAAGGATGATATTCAGTTGGGACATAAGGAAAGCATTGAGGATACTGCCCGGGTGCTTGGAAGAATGTTTGATGGAATTGAGTTTCGCGGTTTTAAGCAGGAAACTGTGGAGAATCTTGCAAAGTATAGCGGGGTTCCCGTATGGAACGGACTGACGGACAGCGACCACCCAACGCAAATTCTTGCAGACTTCTTGACTTTGAAAGAGCAGTTTGGTAAACTAAAAGGATTAAAGCTGGTGTATGTGGGAGATGGCCGTAATAATATGGCCAACAGTTTGATGATCGGTTCTGCTAAGATGGGAATCGATTTTACCATATTGGCACCGAAGGCACTTTGGCCGGAGGAATCCCTGGTAGCCTGCTGTGAGGAATATGCTGCTGCAGCCGGCAGCAAGATTGTTGTGTCCGAAGCCCTTGAGGATATTAAGGGAGCTGATGCAGTTTATACTGATGTCTGGTGTTCTATGGGGGAAGAGGATTTGGCTGCAGAGCGAATTGCGCTGTTAAAGCCATATCAGGTGAACGACGCCCTGCTTGCACTGACAGGCAAGGCCGAAACCATATTTCTGCATTGTCTTCCTGCTGTAAAGGGTAAGGAAGTGACAGAGGAAGTATTTGAACGCTTCGCCGATGTTGTATTTGATGAGGCGGAGAACAGAATGCATACCATCAAAGCTGTTATGGTTGCAACCATAGGAAATAATTAATATATATACTGTTAGAAAGGCATGGATATAACATGGATGATAGAGTAGTTCTATGTGCCAGCAGTGCATATGAGAAAAAGTTCTGGATCAATGATGATTTTAAGGCATTGCCGGAGCAGATAAAGCAGGAGCTAAAGATAATGTGCGTTTTATTTACGGAAGATGTAGGCGGTATCCTAAGCCTGGAATTTGAAGAGGACGGCACATTGATCATGAAGGTAGATTCCGATGAAAATGATTATTATTATGATGAAATCGGGAGTGTCTTAAAGATTAAGCAGCTTCAAAGAGAAAAAAAAGAGCTGATGGAAGCTCTGGAGCTTTATTATAAGGTATTTTTCCTTGGGGAAAATGCCGCCGATCTCTTATCAGAGGAAGAATAAGCGTTCGCTGTTCTCCGCTGATCCGCATAAATTTGCGGATTATGCACAGTTTGTAGATAGTACAGGAGGAAGATTCATGTTATTAGTAATTGACGTAGGAAATACCAATATTACCATGGGAGTGTTTGAGGATATCAATCTGAAGGCCAGCTTTCGTCTGACCACAAATACAGCCAGAACCTCGGATGAATACGGCTTAGTGATATGTGATCTCTTACACGCAAAGGGCATTCAGATTGAGGACCTTTCCGCGGTTACGATTGCTTCCGTGGTTCCGAAGCTGATGCATTCTCTAGCATCCGGTATTATTAAGTATCTGAAAATTACACCTTTGATCGTCGGAAGCGGGACCAAAACAGGGATTAAGATTGCTACTGTGAATCCAAAGGAGCTGGGTGCTGACAGAGTAGTAGATGCAGTAGCAGCTTATGAAATTTATGGCGGTCCGGTCCTTGTCATTGATTTTGGTACAGCCATCACCTATGATCTGATTACGGAAGATGGAACCTTTATTGCCGCAGTTACATCACCGGGGCTTCGTATTGCTGCCAATGCCTTATGGAATGATACCGCAAAGCTTCCTGAGGTTGAGATTGCCATGCCGGATACCATTCTGGCAAAGGATACCATTACCAGTATGCAGGCTGGCCTGGTATTCGGTTGTATCGGCCAGACGGAATATATTGTGAAGCGGATGCTTAAGGAAGCGAACATTGATAAATGCAGAGTAATAGCTACCGGAGGACTTGGCAAAATCATTAGCGACGCTACCGATGTCATTGAGGTTTATGACCCCAATCTTACCTTGAAGGGTCTGAAGATTATCAGTGATAAGAACAAGAAGTAAATAACAAGAGGAAAAAGATGAGTTTGCAAATAGGAAATGTTAAGATAAAGGGCAACTTATTCCTTGGACCAATGGCAGGCGTAACTGACCTGCCATT
>JAJUHH010000234.1 GCA_029267975.1 Clostridiales bacterium | reverse complement strand
TTTGCTACTAATTGAGTATTCATGAGACCTCCTTGACAAGTTTCGCAAACAGCGTAAAAACTTGTACAACTTTTTACACTTTTTATGATATTATCTCATGAATTGATCTCAAATGTAATGTACGCATGGTTTACCGTTTACTTTCTTTACATGTCTAAATACTTCTTCAAATCTGTTCAAAGCCTCGTCAATGACTTCCGGCGTATCCGCAAGTGAGGTATAAAGCCTGCTGCCTGCAAGTGTTACAATTCCGTTTGCCATATAAGCAGCACCCATTCTTTCCATAGAGTCCTTTCTTTCATAGATCATGTGCTTATGCTTTAATAGGGACAGAGCCGATTTGATAAAGTACATTGATGAGAAGTCAAAACTCATGGCACCCGTACATTCCAGATGTACAATAGAGCCTTGATTATAAGCAACAAAGGGCAATCCGTACCTGTCGATCAATTCTTTCAATCCATCACACAGGCGATCTCCCATCCGACCAGCAATCTCACAGGCATTTGTTCTATCAATCTCCTGAATAGCCGTATATCCTGCCAGGCAGGAAAGTGGATTGGCTGCCAGAGTTCCGCCCACATATGCTCTGTGCTTCCCTGTGGCAAGACCTGCTGCCATAAGGAGTACATACTCTTTCTTACCACCGACACCGCCGGCAGCCGGATATCCTCCTGCAACCACCTTTCCAAAAATGGTTAGGTCAGGCACGACATTAAAGTATCCCTGTGCCCCGCTCATGGCAACACGGAAGCCGGTTACTACCTCATCAAAGATTAAAAGGGCACCGTATTGATCGCAAAGCTCTCGTACTCCCTTGTTATATTCGAGGGCAATCGGTCTTGTCCCGCTTTCCGGACCCACAGGCTCAAGGATTACAGCAGCAGTGCCACCCCTTAGCCGGTTTCTTTTCAGCATCCTCTCAAGCATATGTAAATCATTCGGACGTACCTCATCCGTGTAGCGGTATGCACTGGAAGGAATGCCATGAGACTCCAGCAATGCCCTGCTGCCGGGAATCTTAAGGCCATATACCATCTGATCCGACCAACCGTGATAAGCCCCGCCTATTTTAATCACATGTTTCTTTCCTGTTGCAATTCTTGCTATACGCAGCGAAGCCATGACGGCTTCCGTTCCCGAACCAAGCATACGAAACATCTCAACATTAGGCATATGCTTGTTTATTTCCCGGGCGATCATAAGCTCTGCCTCATGGAGCAGCCCCGTTACCGGCCCGCATTCGTTCAGAAGTTCAATAATCTTCTCTTTGACAACCGGATAATTGATGCCAAGGATGGTGGGACCGCCTGCCTGTAAGAAATCGATATACTTATTGCCGTCCTTGTCATACAGATATGCTCCGTCTGCTTTTGTCATGCATAAGGGAAATGGCTTATTAAAGGCCAGATTATGTTGAACGCCTCCCGGAATATATGTCTGAGACTCCTCGTAAACATCCTTAGATGCCTTACATTTTTCATTAAAATAATTTATGACAACACTGGTATAATAGCCGTCATCCACCTCCCAGATTTCCTGACTCGTGAGCTTCTTCAGCTTTTCATTAATTTCTGCCGGGTCATCCCATCTGCTAATACCACAGTTATTCATTTCCTTGCCCTCCTTTTACTTGCTATATGTGTTTTATTACGCCCTGCCCGATTTTATGGATTCAAGGCTTACTATTAACCGTATTTCTGCTTTGAATACTTCTTCTGATATACAAACTTCATTATTGCTGCATCTATGACACCTATTCTTGCTTTGACATTCAAGGCAGCTGTATGAATGCTGCAAATAGCCGCCTTATCCAGCAGCAGCCCTAAGGCTTTCGTATCATCCTCGGCTTCCGCCCTTACAATAGCACCCATGCCTGGTACAAGCAGGGCATTTGCTTTCTCCAGGGCGTGTATCACGTCTGTAGGATTACTTGATATTAGCGGGATTTTTCTGCCTATCATCTGAGCCATATCATCCACCTGTGCATAAATTGGGATCCCCCTGTTGGCACATATAAGAGCTGCAGGAGTCTGAATAAGTGCCGCATATTGGTACTTTTTTCTTACTGCATTTAAAAGTACTTCAGCTTCATTCTCAAGTACTTCTGTGGACTGATCAGGTACTTCTACCTCTTGATCAAATGTCTCCTGATCAAGTATCTCTGCCTCCTGAACTAGTGCCTTTGCTTCCTGATCAAGTGCCTTCACTTCCTTATCCTGAATTTTCTGCGTCACTTCAAAGCTCCCTTTGACATTTCGCTTACAGATTTCTTCCAGAAGAATCGCCTTGCTCATGGTCTCCTCCTGGTTGGCTCCGCAGATCAGTACGCCATGGTGACGCATCAACACTACCTTTGCTCCGGTTTGAAGAGCCACCTTTACCGCATTGGTCAGTTTTTTGGTTCCGGGAAGTCCATAATCTGCCAGCCTGATCCCCCCAAGCATTGCCTCCTCTTCCTTAGTTATGTCCATATTTGTAAAGCCTGCCAGCCCCAGCGCTGTGGCATAGGTCTGATGCGTGTGGATTACGAAGTTTACCTCAGGAAATATCTGATATGCAGCGATATGGATCCGTCTTTCACCGGAAGGCTTGTGAATCCCCTGATACTGTCCGGTCCTCAGGTTCATCTGGACAATGTCCTCTTCTCCGGTTATGGTATAGTCAAGTCCGCTGGGAGTAATGACAATGCTGTCCCTATCCAGCCTGCAGCTTATATTTCCCCAGGTTCTGGCCACCAGTCCCGTCTCCAAAAGTTCTCTTCCGGTATCCACAAGTAACTTCCTCGCTTTACTTTCTTCCATTCTCACACCTCTCCTTCCTATTATTTAGTATGGCGAAATTCTTCTTATTGCTTTTATATAACCTTTTAAATACCTGGTAATTGATATCGTATATTCTTTTCTTGTCCGGATCAGGCAAATACCTTTTCTTCACAGGAACAAGTTCCTTAATGGCTGCCATATCCGGCAGGCTGCCCTTCCCCACTGCTACCAGCAGGGCTGCCCCAATCGCACCCACATTCTTGCTGCCCTCCACGGTTTCAATGACCCTTCCCGTAATATCCGCTAGGATCTTGCAAGTGACCTCCGACAATGCACCACCTCCCACAAAGCGTATGGTCCGGGAGGTCTTAATCTTCCTGTCCTGGTACTCAAGCATCCAGCGCAGGTGGAAGCAGATGCCTTCCAGCACAGCCCTGATTAGCTCCGTCTTACCTGTTTCAAGCCTTATATTGAAAAATAATCCGGCTGCTTTAGGATCTTCAAAGGGGCATCGATTACCATGAAGCCATGGTGTGAAGATGACACCACCGGACCCCGGATCGATTTTAGAGATTGTATCCGACATATAATCATAAAGACTTTCATATATGCTTTCCTTGCTCTCTGCCACATGGATTTTATTTAAGTAGATACCGATTTCATCCAGAACCAGATGTTCCTTGATCCACTCAAAGCACTTTCCCGCCGTTTCCATTTCTGCAAAATAATTAAACCTTCCAGCTTCTACACCAATAATACCGGCAATCAAAGCAAAAATATCCACCTTCTGCTTATCGATTACTGTACTGACCCAGCCTGAGGTTCCACAGTAAATGTGAGTATCTCCGGTATTTATACAACCCGCACCGACACCGATCAGGATCGCATCACCGCCTCCACCATATACCGGAATCCCCCGCTTCAGTCCCAAGTCCTCTGCTGCCTTTGGGGTAAGTACGCCGGCTTGATCACAAGAGTCGATTACCTTTGGAAGGTGCTTTGGATTTACACCGTACATGTTACATAGCGTCTTATTCCAGCCCCACCTTCCGGGTCTTGTATCATAAAGAAAAGTGGCATAGGCGGAATCCTTTGTCATAACAAATTGGTTAGTACAGCGGCATATTAAATACTCCTTTACGTCCAACCATTTATGTACCCTGGAAAAGAGTTCAGGCTCATGCTTTTGAACCCATTTATATTTCCATATAGGATCCTTGACGCTGGTAGGTGCGGCATGGGTGATGATCAGGCTTTTGATCAGCTTATGTACATTAAGACCGGAGACGGTAGGACCAGGTCCCTGACAGGCCTTCATTTCAGAACCGGCTCGTTGGTCCATATAGCTCATTGGCCGCCTGAGGGCATTTCCTTTGTCATCCACAAGTACCAGCCCCTGCATCTGGGAGCAGAAAGAAATTCCGTCAATCTGCTCGGGGCGGATGTCCGTTTTTTCAAAAAGCTTTCGTGTGGTAGTGCACATGGCACTCCACCATTCCTCTACGTCCTGCTCTGCCCCGCCATTGTCCATAATATACAGACCATATACTTCATATGCGCTAGAGATCAGTTCCAGTGTTTCTCCGATACGGAAAAGGCAGGTTTTTACCCCCGTTGTTCCAAAGTCATAGGCAATTACATATAGCAAAGGGTTCTCCTTTCTGATAAAATACATTTTAAGGAAATAGCTACTATAATATATGCAGCATTATGTACACATACCTCAGAAGTGGACAAATTCTCTTGACATAGGCTGACAATCTATTAAGTATGATTGCAAGGAAAGAGGAATATAAAATGATCATTAATAAAGAAACCATGGAACATGGTGCGTTCAGATTTATTGAAGCCTTATTTCGTCTCCCGGAGATTGAAAAGGTCGCCGTCAAAGATGTCATGCTTCGGTCTCCCAATGATTATGACAATATCAAGAAGTGGCTTATGCTGTGCTAACATGACCATCTCAGTGATGTGGATTTCAATGCGTGGGTAAGGTTAAGTCCTGAGGATTTTCACGGAGAAACGCCGATTTATAAGAAATATTTATCACAATTAGGGTTTGATGAAAATGAGATTTTCGGAATTAAAGATATTTATTATAATATGATACCAAAAACCAGGAGAAAGTTTGAGATGCATGTTGCGGACCTGGACAGATGGTACCTGATAAGTATATTCAGCGACAACATGGACTTCCTCATGCTATTCTATAATGATATTACAAAAATC
>JAJUHH010000233.1 GCA_029267975.1 Clostridiales bacterium | reverse complement strand
TATTTTCATGCGCTATTTTTTTTCTTAGCTATATGTTGTACTCGGAAATAACCATAATTTAATAACATCACTCCTTAATTAAGCGTATCGCAATTAACTATGTAATACAATAGCTTTATGTATTACAACAGCAGCTTCTTAATATATACGAATTGATCCTCTTAATCCAGTTCCACTGCTCCGGTATAGAGCTGATAGTACCTTCCGCCCATGGCAAGGAGTTCTTCGTGGGTACCCTGCTCCACGATCTCGCCATGTTCCAATACAATAATCAGATTGGAATTGCGTACGGTAGACAGTCTATGTGCAATCACGAAGGTGGTTCTATTCTTCATCAAGCGGTCCATCCCTCGTTCAATGTGCTTTTCTGTTCTTGTATCTACAGAACTGGTAGCCTCATCAAGAATTAAAATCGGGGCCTTGGAGATCGCTGCTCTGGCAATGTTTAAGAGCTGGCGCTCACCCTGGCTCAGATTAGAGCCGTCTCCATCCAATACAGTATCATATCCATCGGATAATCGCTCGATAAAGGAATGGGCGCTGGCGATCTTGGCTGCGGCAATGACTTCCTCATCTGTCGCATCCAGCCGTCCATAGCGGATATTCTCCCTCACTGTACCGGAGAACAGATGGGTATCCTGAAGAACCATGGCAATGTTTCCTCTTAAGGAGTCCTTCCTGATCTTCTTGATATCGATGCCATCGATGGATATCTGTCCTTCCTCAATTTCATAAAAGCGGTTGATCAGGTTGGTAATGGTCGTCTTTCCTGCACCGGTGGATCCAACAAAGGCAATTTTCTGACCGGGTTCTGCTGTCACATTAATATGCTTCAATATGGTCTTATCAGGAACATAGCCAAAGGTCACATTCTTTAATGCCACTTCTCCTCTGATTATACGTGCCCCGGGCACCCGATTTGCTTCGGCACAGATTTCAATTGCATCCTCCGGGTCTGGCACTTCAGAAGGCTCATCCATTACCTCAAATACTCTTTCCGCACCTGCTAATGCTGCAAAAATGGTATTCATCTGCATGGATAATTCATTGATGGGCCTGGAGAATTGCCTGGAGTAGTTTGTAAATATGGTAAGACCACCAATATCAAAATTAGAGGTCAGACATAGGATACCACCAACCGTGGCAGATAAGGCATAACTGATCTGGCTTAAGTTACCCATGACAGGTCCCATGATACCGCCAAAAAATTGTGCCTTTCTTTGCTTGCTGCGTAAGTCATCACTAAGGAACTCGAATTCCCCCATGGTTGTTTCTTCGTGGCAGAATACCTTGATTACTTTCTGACCGCTGACTGTCTCCTCGATATATCCATTAACTGCACCCAGGGCCTGCTGTTGACCTTTATAATATTTTCTGCTTAGCTTGCCAAGGGTACCGGCCATATAGACTAAGAAAGGTATGGTTACAATAATAACAATTGCCAGGATCCAGTTTGTCACAAACATGAGTATTATGGTACCCACTAAGGTAAGGATACCAGAAAAAATCTGTGACAGGGTATTATTTAGCATCTCTCCCACGGAATCAAGGTCATTGGTAAAACGACTCATGATGTCACCGTGGGTATGGGTATCATGATACTTTACAGGAAGCTTCTGAAGCTTATGGAATAATTCCTCCCTGATCCTGATCAAAGCATTTTGTGACACTCCGATCATGATTCTCTGCTGCAGGTAGGAGCAGAGAATACCAACAAAGTAAATCGCAGCCATGGTGAGGATGCCGACCGCAAGATTTCCTACCTTCTCTCCTGCAGATCGATCTGCGGATACCAGGTTATTAATGACAGGACGTAAGATATAGCTGCCTGCCAGACTGGTTAAAGTGCTGCCCAGTACACAGGCAAACACAAGGAGGATTTTATACTTATCACGGCCAATATAAGCAAGCAGCCGGTTGATGGTCGCAGATGTATTCTTGGGTTTTCCTCCGCCCATGGCGCCCCGCGGACCTCCTGGTCCGCCTGGTCTTGGACCTCCGGGACCGGGCATCTTCATCCCACCGGGACCGGCACCAGGTGATTTGCTTCCGTATCTGCGTAATAATATTTCTTTTCTTTCTTCGCTAATATGCTTCATTATGCGGTCACCTTCTTATCCATCTGCGAGTAGAAAATCTCCGAGTATGCTTCACAGCTTTGCATTAATTCAGCATGCGTACCCATACCGACGATCTTTCCATCATCCATAACAATGATCTTATCTGCATCGATGACAGAAGATATTCTTTGTGCAATGATGATTTTCGTTGTATTCTTCAACTCCTTACGGAAGCTTTCCCTGATCCTAGCTTCCGTTGCCGTATCCACTGCGCTTGTACTGTCATCAAGGATCAAAATCTTCGGCTTCTTCAGCATTGTTCTGGCGATACATAATCTTTGCTTTTGACCGCCGGAGACATTCACACCGCCCTGTCCAAGCTCTGTCTCATATCCCTCTTGAAATGAAGTGATAAATCCATGTGCCTGGGCACTCTCTGCAAATTGATATACTGTCTCATCCTGCGCAGCTTCGTCACCCCACTTGAGATTTTCCATAATCGTACCGGAAAACAATACATTTTTCTGAAGCACGATACCGACTCCGCTGCGGAGGTTCTTAAGAGAATAGTCTTTTACGTTCACATCATCCACCAGTACCTGGCCCCGGTTAGCATCATATAAGCGGGGGATTAACTGCACAAGACTTGACTTGCCGCAGCCGGTAGAACCGATGATACCAATCGTCTCCCCTGGTTGAAAAACCAGATTAATATTCTCCAGGACCCATCGTTCACTGTTCTTGTAGTATTTAAAGAAAACATCCCTAAACTCGATTTTTCCCTGCTGAACTGTCAGATCTTTATGTAATGCATTTTCATCTGTCAGGTCGATCTCTGTGCAAAGCACCTCATTAATACGTTTTGCTGAGGCAAGAGCTCTGGAGCTGTTTAATATAATCATGGAAACCATCATCAGTGACATTAAGATTTGGGTAACATAATTAATAAAGGCAGTCAGCACACCGGAGGTCATACCGCCTGCAATAATCTGATTTCCACCAAACCATACCACAGCCAGGGTTGTGATATTCATGGCCAGTGTCATAACCGGCATAGTAAAGATCACTACCTTCATAGCACTGATTGTACTATCCTTCAGGTTTGTATTGGACTTTGCGAATTTATCCTGCTCGAAGGTCTCTCTGACAAAGGATTTTACAACCCTGATATTGGTTAAGTTCTCCTGTGTGACAGTATTCAGGACATCCAGCTTCTTCTGCATCATTTTAAAGCGGGGAAATGCCGTTTTCATAATGAAGTATAATGCAATCGCTAACAAAGGGATCACGCAGAGGATAACCAGAGCCAGCTTGGCATTTAAGGCAAATGCCATAATCAGCGCACCAATGAGCATACCCGGCGCTCTTAAGGCCATTCTCATCATCATCTGAATCATATTCTGTACCTGGGTGATATCATTGGTCAGCCTTGTAATCAAAGAACCGGTATTATATTGATCGATATTTTTGAAGGAAAACTCCTGGATTTTATTAAACAAATCCTTTCTTAAATCGTTTGCAAAGCCTGAGGAAGCCTTAATGGCAAAAAATGCACCGCCAACACCGCCTCCCATCATGCACAGTGCTGTGATTACCATGGTGATTCCCATTGCTATAATATAAGAGATGCCTCTGCCGCCGCTTATTCCGTTGTCGATAATCTTACTCAGCAAAAGAGGCATCACTACTTCACCGATTACCTCCACAATCATCATAATCGGTCCTATGATAAATGCAGATAGATATGGTCTTACATATTTCCAGTATCGCTTCATTTCCTTAAGTCCTTTCCTTTTTTAGTTCATCTTCCATCCTAGCCAGATTAGCATCCAGTTTATTAAGTAAAACAGATAAGGCAGACTTCTCCTCTTGTGTAAATCCTTCAAACACCCTTTTGTCTGTCGCTTCAAAAATCTGTTTGCTTTGTTCTATCACCCGGTTCCCTTTGTCCGTAATGGTAATCTGATTGAGTCGGTTATCCCCTTCATCCATTTCCTTATTGATGTATCCGCCCTTTTGCAGCTTTTTCAGGGATACTGCAACCGTTGCTGCTGATACATCCATTAACCTTGCAATATCTATCTGGGAAGCATTTTGGTTGCGATAGATTTCCATCAATAAGCGGTGCTGGGCATGGAAGACCCCAGTTTCGTTCAGATATTGCTGCATGATCTTCCTATGCTTCATAGCAAAGCCAATCAGTTGATGAATCACTTCCTTATTACTGACACTGTTTCTCTCAATCTTATCCATAGTTTTGTGTTCTCACCGCCTATCACCTTCATATTATTAACCTGTTAATCATTATCTTTTTAACTATTAGCTAGTTAACTATTTGGCATTATAGCATGCTGCTACATTGAATGTCAATGCTGGGTTTCTGTGCCGCTCTTCCTGGGATAGGATTTCATCCTTCTGTGATTGCCTGCTTAAACTTCGAGACAGCAAATTCCTTTGCCTGTGAAGGATCCATTTGAAAAGCAATTGCCAGTTCTTCATATAATTTTTCTTCTGCTAGTTTAAAATATCTTTCATCTAAGGCTGTTACCTTCTTGCCGCTGATCACTCTTGATTGCTTACGAAAATATATTGTTTTAATAATCCTGAGCAATTCCCGGCAATCGCATTTCTTCATGGCTTCTTTATATTCAAGCTCTCGTTTTTTCTCATCCATGACCCATAATGAATCAATATGATCCATATCCGAAATAAGCTCCATGGCTTCCTCTTTCGAAATGATGGGTCTCATGATCACCTTATCATTATCCACCGGAGTATAGATCCTGCCTCCATTTGTAAAATATGGTTTTAAGGTATAATACAACTTATCTTTTGGCATACCAGCCATATCCAGGCTACCCACACTTTCTACCTGACAGACACCCTTAGTACCAAAAACTAAAAAATCGCCTACTTGATACATATCAATCTCTCCTATTTCTTAAACCTTGAATAGTTCTTATTTTACCATCTGCAAACTTTTTAAACTCTTCATTCTTGGCGGCAAAGTCGGTCTCTATATT
>JAJUHH010000232.1 GCA_029267975.1 Clostridiales bacterium | reverse complement strand
CAATAAGGGTGAGATCGAAATCGGAGGCTATAATATCCGCAAGGATAAAATGAAGATTAAGCAGATTATCGGCATGGTGCCTCAGGACATCGCTGTGTATGAGCATCTGTCTGCTTTGGAGAATGTTAAATTCTTTGCCTCCCTCTATGGACTGAAGGGTAGGAAATTGACGGAAAAGGCTAAGGAGGCCTTGGAGTTTGTGGGCTTATCGGACCACAGTAATGTTGTTCCAGGGAAGATGTCCGGCGGTATGAAGCGCAGATTAAATATTGCCTGCGGGATTGCTCATGAACCGCAGCTGATCATCATGGATGAACCAACGGTAGGTGTGGATGCCCAGTCCAGGGAGCATATTCTTAATTCCATTCGGATCCTGAGAGACCGGGGGGCAACCGTCATCTACACCTCCCATTATATGAATGAGGTGGAGGAAATCTGTGACCGTATTGCGATTATTGACAAAGGTCAGCTCGTTGCCTGCGGCAGCAAGACAGAGCTGGTATCCCTGGTAACAGATGTACAGTCAGTGTATATTGAGACAAAGCTATCAGCCAGTGCCAAAGAAACAGAGATCATGAAGAAATTACGGGTGCTGCCGGATGTAAAAGCAGTGGCCATCAATGACAATGTGGTCAGGATTGATATCACCATCGGACAGAACAGTATTTCAAAAATCCTGGAGCAGTTTCTGGGCTTTGGAATGCCAGTCTATAATATCAAATCCGAGGTTCCCAATCTGGATACCATGTTCTTAACCTTAACCGGGCATGAACTGAGAGCTTAAGTGTAGGAGGGAAGGTTCATATGTTTAATATTATATTTAAGGAAACGAAGGAATTCGTCAGAGAAAAGATATATCTCTTTTTCTTCATCCTGTTTCCGGTAGTGCTGGTCTTCCTGTTAGGAAGCCTTCTTAACTCAACGGATGTTGCTGAAGAAGCCATCGGTACACTTAAGGTCCAGTATCAGATTGATACAGAGGACCCTTATACGGTAGCAGCCATCCAGAGCTTTGCTGCATCCGTTTCTGACGGCAGCAATATTATCTTTGAAGAGACAGATCAGTCCGAGACAGCAAAGAAGCTTGCCGGAGAGGGTAAGATTACAGCACTTGTTATCTTTACCGGAAGCCCCCTTGAGATACTGGTTTATGAGGGAGCAAACAGAATACAGAACCGGACAGTGGAAGCAATCCTGAATGGCTTTGCACAGAGCAGTGCAATTATAAGCACTGTACTGCAGCAGGCGCCCCAAAACTTAACAGGCATAAGTACGACGCAGGAGACCTATACCAAACAAAAGGACCTGGGCGTCAGCAGATCCATGATCGATTACTATGCAGTAGCAATGATCGTTATGATCGCCTTTTTCAGTATCATGGTAGGGGCAGGAACCTTTGTAGCGGAAAAGCAGACAAAGACCATGAACCGTCTGATCATTGCTCCCAAAAGCAAGGCATCCATGTTTGTGCAGAAGGTCATGGGAATGCTGCCCCAGTGCCTGCTGCAGGTGACCATAATCATGAGTGCCAGTGTTTTCATCTTTCATGCCCATTATGGTGCCAGCTTACAGGTCAATCTTTATCTCTTCCTATTATTTATTGTGATCACCTTTTGCATGATCTCTATCGGTTCGGTAGTGGGACTGCTGATCAATGGATCCCCCATTGCAGTAGTCATGCCGGTGGTCTGGCTTATGATGTTCTTTGGAGGTACCTATTCCAAGGAGCTTTATATCGAAGGAGTAAGTAATCATATGCCCAATTATATCTTCCAGCAGGCCGCCTTTGAGCTGGCCATCTTTGGCCGCTACGATTCCGCCAATAAGGTCATGCTTTCTTGTCTGGCAGTAACGGCTTTTGCCTTGGCAGTGGGTGCATTCATATTTCACCGGAAGGAAGCTGTGTAAAGGAAAGGAGCAAATTATGAGAAATATCTGGATATTAACCAGCATTAATATAAAACGTCATATTATTGTGGTATTCCTGTCCCTGTTTTGTGCCGCAATCCTATGTGTGATCTTATATTTTACAGGAATTATGGTGGTAGAAAAGACCACTGCTCTGGTGAGTGTGGGTGTGCTGGATTATGATAAAAGCCCCCTGTCTGAGGATATGAAACGCTATCTGACACAGAAGCTTGATTACCGTCTGCTAGAAAATTATACCTATGATCAGCTGTCCATGGAGTTGATAGATAAGAAGTTATCCATTATAATAGAGATACCGTCGGATTTTTACAGCCGGACGCTGGCTGGAAATAAACCGGAGGTCGTTGTAACCTCTCTGCAGGATTATGAGAATTCCGCCTTTGTTCAGGCCTATATCAACAGCTACCTTGGCAGTATCCGCCTTCTGGCAGCAGGAGCGGAGGGTGATCCTGCAGTCTTTGACCGGATGCTGATGGATTATCAGAAAAATGATATTACCATAAGTAAAAATAGGGCAGCAGAGTTCGATGAAACAGAAATGAGGCAAAAGTCAGGTTTTATTAACTCCATCGGTTTCTTCTTGATGGTTGTGTTTATTATCAGCTATGCCTTGGCCAATCTTTTGGATGAAGACCGCTTATCGGGAGTATTCCGTCGGGTTCAGCTGACACCGGTAAAACCGGCACAGTATCTGATTGGTTCCGGCATCTTTGGTGCAGTGCTCTGCGGGGGACAGATCATCATTTTTAACCTATATATTAAATGGAATGACCTTAACATCGGACTTCCCATTCCCTTAGTAGTATTGCTGATGTCTCTTTTTTCCTTGTTTACCATCTGCCTTTCCATGACAGTGGCTTTGGCAACAAAATCAAAGAATGCCATCCTGTCCGTAATTATTGGTTTTTCCACGGTAGGCTGTATTCTGGGAGGTGCTTATTTTCCCATTGATATGGCACCCAAGACACTGCAGAACCTTGGCAGGATTATGCCCCAATATTGGTTTATGGATGCCATAAGACGGTTACAGGAAGATAATACGGCGGTAATCTATCCAAACATTATCATATTATGCTTATTTATTATATTGACCTTCTTAGCAGGGGCAGTGATATTTGCTCAGGATTATAAAAAAAGTTGAAATCACCACCAAGATCAGAAAGGTTTGGTTTCTTATGGATAATCCAATGGATAAGGATAAGCCCTTCCTCTATTTTATTACAAAAACAGCGGCAGCCCTTTCATCAATTGTAATGTTCCTTAGTGCTGAGGCCGGTATTACAGTAGCTGTAATAGCGGCGCTCAGCTTTATCTGCGTCTTTATGCTGGAGCTCTTGCTGGAGCAGACCAAAGTAAGGCTCATGGGCCTTCGCATTACTCTTATTCTGAGCCTTCTGGCCTGCTTCTTCCTGGGGATCATAGAGCTCTTCCCGCTTTTTATCGTATTGCTGGTACATTTACTTGATATTACGGTAGAGGAAAGGATGTTTTATCTCTTTCTGGGCTTTGGTTTATTTCTTGCCTTCATCCTATATCCCCCATCCTTATTATCCTCAGTTATTACAGTCCTGCTTATCGTACTATTGCTTTACGGAAGATATCTTCTTGCCAGTCTTAAGCGATTGGGGGAGCTGAATGATCAGCACAAGGATACAATTAAGGAGCTAGGTGATAAGTTAAACGATGTTAAGCGTCTGACCAAGACCTTAAAATATACCACATCAGCGGAGGAGCGCAACAGAATAGCAGCAAGAATTCATGACCAGGTGGGACATGGGATCTCCGGCAGCATCATTTTGCTGGAAGCAGCCCTGCTGGTGATGAAGGATGATCAGCAGAAAGCAGCCCAAAGTATCCAAAAAGCCATTGCCAACCTTCGGACCGGTGTGGATGAGATACGAACTGCCCTGCGGGAGGAGAGAGTGGAGCATTACCTGATCGGTATTAATGACATCAAGGCCTTACTGGAGGAATTCAAGATAAATTATAACAAGTCTGTGGAATTAAAAACCTCGGGGGACCTGGACAGAATCAGTCTTGAGGTCTGGACCTGCATCCATGATAATCTGAAGGAATGTCTGACCAATACCTTAAAACATTCCGCTGCAAGCAGGTTTCACTTAAGCATCGATGTATTTCAAAAGATCATCAAGGTGGAATACAAGGATAATGGCACAAATCAGGAGGAGTTTGTCAAGGGACTGGGGCTGGAAGCCATGGAAGAACGAACCGTCAATGCCAAGGGGAGATGCTTCTTTCGAAAGGATGAGCAGGGCTTTACGGTAACCAATATTTTTACTTATTAAAGGTTGTGTTTATCATGAGAAGGATAAGCTATACAGAAAGGGGTGTCGCAGGTATGATTAAAGTACTGATTGCTGATGATGATGCCATCATACGGGAAGGTTTAAGGATGATCCTTGAGACACAGGAGGATATGGAGTTTATGGGGGCTGCCGCGGACGGTAAAAATGCCCTTACCTTATGCAGGGAGAAGAATCCGGACGTGGTTATGCTTGATATACGGATGCCGGGGATGGACGGAATCGAAGCTGCCCAGAGGATTTTGGAGGAACGGCTGTCGGTGCCCTTACTGCTGACCACCTTTGATGAACCGGATCTGATCCTGCGTGCCTTAAGGGCCGGTATCAGCGGCTATATTCTAAAGAACAGCCCGGCGGAAAGAATTCTTTCAGCGATCCGTGCCATCAATGCCGGAGGTACGGTGTTTCAGGCGGATGTACTGGAATTCATCCGCAGCAGGGTAAGCAGTCAGGCGGGAAGCCATTTCTTTGAATTGCTGCTATCCCCAAGGGAGCTTGAAATTGTAAAACTGATCGCAGAAGGACTGTCCAATAAGGAGATTGGGGAGAAGCTTTATCTGACCAATGGAACCGTGCGAAACCATATCAGTACAATTCTGGAGAAAACCGGTCTGGAGCATAGAACACAAATTGCCGTAAGGTATCTGAAGGATTAAGAGAGAAAGCAGCGGAAGGATAGGAAGGATAACGTGGAAGTACAGAATAAAAAAGTGGCAAGAGGACACCTGAAAATATTTTTTGGATATGCGGCTGGGGTTGGCAAGACCTATGCCATGCTGGATGACGCCAAGGTGCAGTTTCAAAACGGGGTGGATGTGCTTGTGGGATATATT
>JAJUHH010000231.1 GCA_029267975.1 Clostridiales bacterium | reverse complement strand
CATCCAGTATGGTAATTTCCAGCTTCTTATCCCTGTAGGGGATAAGTAATATCAACAGAGAAAGTCCCATAAGCAGGATACTGCATCTTCTCTTTGTCCTCTTGGCGATAAAGATAAAGGATAGCAGGAAGAGACCTGACACAAGGTATACCCATAGTGCAGGTCTTCCTACTGTAATCAGGCTGCCAGGGGCTGCCGCACCTGCCCTGCAGATTGCCTCATAGAGCTTAAGAATATAGTTGGGGCCACCGGCTAGAAATATTCCAAGAGGTTGAGAGATCACACCGACGATACCTGCAAGAATACCGGTCATGGTCAGCAAGGTTACCAGGGGAAGGATCAGTAGATTGACTAATAAACCATAGGTTGGAAACTGATAGAAATAATACAGAACAGCCGGTGTAGTAGCCATCATAGCGCTGAGACTTACCAAGAGTCCGTCAAGGAGAGAGTTTTTCCAGGGAAAGAGCTGCTTCAGACAGGGAAATAGAATGGCGATGCCCAAAATCGCCCCGTAGGATAAAAGAAAGCCGGCGCTACATAGCTGCAGGGGATTTTGCAATAAGATCAGCAGGGCACTGAGGGCTGTAGCTGACAGCATATCATAGGTTCTTCCCAGAAGACCGGCCAAAAGCATGATCACCATCATAATGACAGCACGATTGGTGGAGACGCTGAAGTTCGTCAATACTCCATAGCTATATACCATGATTATGGTCACAAGGGCTGCAGCAACTCTGGGTAACCTGCATTTAGTCAGGAGCCAAAAGATACTCATGCCGATAAAGGAGATATGAAGTCCTGAGATTGCCAGAACGTGGGAGATACCGTTTCTTTGATAAAGCTCTTTGATCTCCTCCTCTAAGAGGTTCTTCTCCCCTAGCAGCATGGCAATAAGGGTGCCTGCTTCCTTACTCTGAAATATAGCACTGTAACTCATCACAAGCCGTTTCTTGAAACGATCAAGAACAGTATGATAGAGGGAGCGTGAAGAATCCGTAATCTGGATACTATCCGCCTCAGCTTTAAAGTCAATATGCTCGATTTTATAATATTCCTCTTCGTTGAATTGGCCTGGATTGCTGGCCTGCATGAATTTGATTAAAGATCCCTTGACGGTAATTCTGTTGCCGACCTGCAAGGGTTGTGTATCTGAAGAATAGACGATGATTGATTCACAGGGATAGCTTTCATCCCCGGATAGGGCAACGATATTGCTCTTAAGATAAAGGGCCTTCCCCTGCGCCTTCTCTACGATCATGGATATCTGACCGGAGATCCGGCAGGGTACTTCCTGTTCAAAGGCATAATATAAATCAGGCAAGCGAAGCTCTGCTTCCATAGCCAGAAAGCCTGTCAGCAGAAAAAGCGGTAAGGATGCTAAGAAGCAATCCTTTTTCAGATGTTTAATATTCGGAATAAACCGAAACAAGCGGCGTTTGATCGGGTCAGGCCATTGCAGCAGCAAGAGGGCTGTGATCAAACCAATGACCAAAGCCAGGATAATGATTATGCTCAATGAAACTTTCTGCCTGGCTGCAAGTAAGCCCAGCAAATATGCCCCCAGTATCCACACCAGCGGGCGTTTTATCAAAAGTTATCCACCTCCCGATTAAGCTTATCTACAGCATCAACAGTTTAACTTTCTTCCATGAGGGCAAGGTTTCGTTCAAAGAATACATCGAAAGTAGTCCCATCCCCATAGACAGACTGTACCTGACCGTTAATGAGAAATTGTACCTTCTTAATATAGGGCAGCTCAACTAAGGTATTCACAACAGAATAAATCGCTACCTGGTCAGTGATATCCGCCTGCTTATTCAAAAACTTCTCATTAAAATCAACGTAACAGATGCCTTCCTTCATTTCTACCTTATTCAGAACCGTTCCTTCCGGAATGGTTCTTCGGATACCGATATCATCGGGACCTGCAATAAGCTCTTCCAATACCAGTTCCTCCAGGGAGCCGGTTCCTGTATAGCTGATATCCCTGACATCCTCCACAAGGGCATCTCCCGCTTCATTGGCAAAATATAGCTTGGCCTTGGTGGTGGTGCCTGTATTGTCAACAAAATCCTCCTTGGTCATAATTCCCACCAGTTTTCCTGAGGAATCCATAAGAGGCTGTCCGTTCACCGTAAGCTGGAAATACTCAACTCCCTGCAGCTGGCTCAGGGTCTTTACAATAGCTGCACGGCAGAGCACCTCCGGTATTCCTGTAAGCTCCGTGTAAGTGGTGTCAAAGTTAATGGTCAGGCTGCCATCCTCATTCATAGCAAATTCCTTAATGGTAACCGTCTCCGGCATTGCACTTTTATAATGCAAATTCTCAGGATTCTTCTTTAGCATATAAAGGAGCTCTTCAATCTGTTCCTTCTTATCACTGCTGATCAGCTGATACTCTTCACTTACCAGGGCCGAAGTCTTGGAATCAATATAATAGATGGAGACCTTGGGACCATCTGCAGTATTCGTATCCTTATTTTTATCACATGCCCCCAGAAACACAGTTAATAGGAGCAGAACAATAAGTGTGATTGCTTTCTTCATCCTTACCTCACTTCTTATAGCAGCTGACGAAAGATATCTGCTTTTATAAATGCTAAACATACCTGCACCTGGACAAGGCTGGCATAGTCTATGCTCTATACGATATAGGTCAGGGGAATTCGTACGTTAAAGGTGGTTCCTTCGCCTTCCTTACTATATACCTTGATTGCACCCCGATGCATCTGTATAACATTTTTCGTAATTGCCAGGCCCAGACCGGTACCGCCGGTTTCTCTGGATCTGGCCTTATCCACACGATAAAAGCGTTCAAAGATGAAATCCTGGGCTTGCTCAGGAATACCGATACCGGAATCCGAAACCTTAATAAAGAAATATTTATGATCCGCATTTAAGGAAACCCTGACCCAACCGTCCTCTACGTTATATTTGATTGCATTTTCGATTAGATTAGAGATTGCCAGGGACAGCTTTACCTCATCCACTTCTGCGATCACAGGGCGGAAGCTTTCAAAGATCATCTCTATATTTTGCTTTTTGGCAATGGGTGTCAGTCTCTTTAATATTTGCTCCAGCAATTCATTGATATTTATTGGCGCTATATTCATATCTCCTGCGGTCTTATCCAGCTTCACTAGGGAAAGCAGATCATTGATGATCTTATTCTCACGCTCGATTTCATCCGTAATATCCAGCAAAAACTCCCGATAAAGTTCGACCGGAGTATCCTCCTGCATGAGAAGGGAATCAGCTAATACCTTGATGGAGGTGATGGGAGTCTTCAACTCATGAGACACATTGGATACAAATTCCTGCCTGGAATTCTCCAGCTTCTGCATCCGGCTGATCATATGGTTAAAAGAATCTGATATTCTCTCAATCTCATTATAGCCCTTAATGGACACCGGATCATTGGTGAAGCCATCCGAGATACGGTCTATGGAATTCACCACACTGGTCAGGGGTTTTGTCAAAACTCCTGAGAAATAAATCGCAAAGGAAACGATGAGGATTGCCAGTATGATCACAAAAAGAATCAACCGTTTCTCCATACTCTCCCTGACGCTTTGTATGTCCTTGGTAGAAAACCTCATGACAATTGCACCTGTAATTACCTTGGCGTCTTTGTCTGTATGGGTAACAGGATAGGTAAGCATGATATAATTATTTTTCGTATTATTGACAGTATTCGTCCCCGAACCACTCAGGCACTTAATGACATCCTCTGAGATCAGATACTTTCCTTCTTCCAGGGAATAAGAATCCTTCACAATGGTCAAGCTGTTATTCACAATGAGGATCCTGCCATTATAGATGTCGGAGATGCGATCCACCTCCGACTCAACCTGAGCATCTTCCCCTGTTGCCAGATACCCTCTGGTATCCAGCATATTAGATAGCATATATCCCTGGCTCTCAATATCGGCAATCCGGTTGCCTACGGCTTTTTCTTCATAAGTATTTAAAAGGATATAGGAAAAAAAAGACAAAGGCACCACGCCCAGTAAAATAAATACCAGCAGCAGGTACATTCTCATGCTATTAAAAAATCGAACCTTACTCTTGATTTTGGAAAAAATATCCGACACCCCATTTTGTATGTATAAATTTTGGCTCACTAGGATTGCTTTCAATCTTTTCACGCAATCTACGAATGTGGACGTCTACCGTTCTGACATCACCGGGATAATCATAGCCCCAGACAATATTCAGAAGGTTCTCACGGCTGTAAACTTTATTGGCATTAAAGACCAGGAGCTCCAGCAGATCAAATTCCTTGGCAGTGAGATTTACTTCCTTGCCGGAGATATAGACTCTTCTGTTCTCGCAGTCAATTTTCATTTCGCCAAACACAACGGACTTTGAATCGGTGTTGCCGGAAGCCTGCCCCTTCCCACTGCGGCGCATAATGGCCTTAATCCTTGCCTTTACCTCAAGAATATTAAAGGGTTTGGTAATGTAATCATCTGCACCGTATTCCAAGCCCAGGATTTTGTCCATGTCATCACCCTTGGCTGTGAGCATAATAATGGGCATCATGGAGAATTCCCTGATCTGCTGGCACACCTCAAAGCCGGACAGTTTGGGAAGCATCACATCAAGCAGTACCACGTCATACTCCTTCTGCTTTGCAGCTTCCAGGGCTTCTTCCCCATCATAAGCGCAATCAACCTCCATACCATCCTGCTCCAGACTGAAGCGGATACCCTTTACGATCAACTTCTCATCATCGACTACAAGAACTCTTTTCGCCATCTCTATTCCACACCTTTCTATCACCCGAACACAGCATATCCCATCTTAAGATATCCTTTACTGTGTCCTAATGAAATCAGCTACCTTGTTATATAATCCTTCCTTGATCCCGGGAATCTTCATGAGATCCTCTGGTTTTTGAAAGGCTCCGTTCTCTTCTCTGTATTTGATAATACTTTGTGCCTTGGCTTCTCCAACCCCCGGAAGCTCCATTAAAAGCTCAGGGCCTGCCGTATTAATATTAATTTTCTGGTGATCGGTCTGGGATGTTGCCCCCTGCTTTGCCCCGCCGGAAATGTACTCCATCCCCGGATTCTCTTTTATT
>JAJUHH010000230.1 GCA_029267975.1 Clostridiales bacterium | reverse complement strand
TAACATAGGTATGAAAAAAGCATGTTTGCGGACAAGCCCGCAAACATGCTTTTCTTTATGAAAGTGAAGCGATTATTCCAGTAAAAAGTGTTATTCTTAAATTTCCTTACTTACCGTCACAACAAAATATCTGCTCTCTTCTTAGATTCCCCAGCTTACGATCTCTTCCAGCGTCTTGCGCTTTTTCTCAGGTTTTTCACTCTCTGTATAGCCGATGGGCAGCAGCACTACCGGCTCCATTTCCTCAGGGAGCTCAAGAAGCTCATGGCAGCGTTTGGCATCGAATGCGCAGATCCAACAGGTTCCCAAACCTAAATCAGTGGCTGCCATCACCATATGGTCCACTGCGATGGTTACGTCAATATCAGCATGGTCCTTGCCGTCACGACGCTTCCAGGCTTGGCTGTGGTTTGCGCAGGCAACAATGATCACAGGTGCCTGAAGAAACCACTCCCTTTTATATACCTCGGACAGCCTCTTCTTATCTTCTTCCTTTTCAACTACATAGAAATGCACCGGCTGGAAATTCACTGCTGATGGAGCCAGCCTTCCTGCCTCAAGTATCTGAAGAAGCTTCTCCCGCTCTACCTCTTTGCTAAGATAGCTTCTTACTGAGTATCTTTTCTCCGCTAATTCTAAAAATGACATAAAATCCTCCTCTTTTTCTCCGCATAGCATCAGTTTATAATGGCCATCCTTAACCTTAAGTATACATCTTTCTTATTCTTATAAAAAGCATAAAAATTCCCTCATCAATCTATGTGTGAGAGGGAATTTTTCCTGCTATTTTTTCTTTGTTCCGGATGTTGCTTTTTCTCCGCCCTTCTTCTTCGGGGCCTTTTTCGGATTCTTATCTCCCATGAAACCCACCTCCTTTTGTTTGATTTTTGTCAAGTATTAAATATTATTGTAAACTCAATTTAATATAAAGTCAAACATATTTGTCGCACAAATTTCGTCAAATAACTCATTATGTGACAGAAGGTGTCATGAATAAACAACTTAATTGTTACATATTTTTTGGTTTCATTCGGATTAGGTTTCATCCTGTACTGCACATTTTATCCTTATGTGCTTATCCATATTTTATAGGGTGAATATTTACTCTACAATAATATCCCTCTCAAGCTCTATCAGCTCCGCATCTGTATTCTCTTCTATATAGCTGGTCACATTGTCAAGCATACTGTCTGCCTGGGCCCTGCTCCCGGTAATCGCTGCAAAGCCTAGTACTGCAATCTGATGGATATCCTGCTCCTCAACCTCAGCGGCGGATATGTTAAAATGATTTCTTGTTTTAGTAAGAAGACTTTTTACAACCATCCGCTTTTCCTTTAAGGAATGAACCCAGGACATACGAAGCTTGACGGTTAAGACTGCGATAAACACTGTAATTCACCTCCGATTGCTGGCTTCTCATCGCCTAAAGATATCATTCCACCTATTTATCATTGTAATACCAATTCGGAGGCTTCTTCATAAATCATCTCATGAAGTCCATGGAACTTCATAAATCTCCTGAAACATTGATCCAGCTCTTTCCTTAACTTCTTGGATGGTCTGATGCCCTCTTCTAACCAGACATGCTTTACCTTTAATTTCTTTTCTTTATATGCGGCAATCAGTTCTACCCTGGCCACAAAGCCTTCCCCATGCAGCACAGGAAGCACATAATAACCGTACTTTCTTTGCTCCTGTGGGGTATAAATCTCCCATTTGTAATCAAAGTCAAACAATTCCTTGATCAATCTCCGGTCCCAGAGCATGCAATCAAGCGGAGCGATCACTTCTGTTCTTTCCTTATAACTCGGCTGAGCTAATATTTCATGAAGTAAGGTCTCGTCCTGACGCAGGCAATAGAAGCTTTCCTTGCATCCTTCAATTCTTACCTCACAAAGCTTGCCCTCCTTGTTCAATTCTTCAAATACCTGATTACGTTCTGCTGCTTTGAGATCCCTTATCCCAAGCCAGGCATCGGAGGGTCTATTCCAGAGCAGGCCAACTGCGGATATTCTCCGCAGGAAACGCCATTTGAGCTGATCTATCCTGGAAGCAAAGGGGCTTTTTGCCAGTAACAATTCCTGAGGGACATAATCCTCAGCCAAGGCATAATATTTATTGCTGCCCTTCTTATGATGGATGATCAGTTCTCCCCAAAAATATAAGCTCTCCAGAGCAGCCCGGGACAGCTTTGTACTGCTCCAATACCAATCGATCTTATGATTAAAGTCAATATCCTTGGAGCTGACAGGTCCCTTCTCCCGGATGAGTTCTTTAATCTGCTCCGCAATCCGGTCAACCTCATCCTTTCCCCTGCTGTGTTCCCGGTAATACTCCCGGAAGCACTCCAGATGGGGCCAATCCTCCATACTGACAATAGCCAGATTTTTATCAAAATAATCAAGCAGCTTGCGCTCCTCATACAAAAGCTCCGTTAGCATTTCCTTTTGGAAGCCCTTCACTCTTGACTGCAAGACAAGCTCTGCATTCTTCCCGCAGACGTCAATGGGATCAAACTGGATACAGCCTGCCTGACGCACATATGCCAGGATCCCTTCCTTCCCTTCAAAGCGGTATTCCCCCAGAAGTCCCTGTTTTTTTAAGATAAATTGTCTGGCCTGCTGCTTGCTTAATGTGATAGACATAGCTTTCTCCTTATCATGCTTGGTGATTTGGTAACCCCTTATCATAGGATATCCTCTCCAAATACAATCCACAGGCATCTGCCAGGTTCCCGGTCTTACTGCGATCCTTTGCTTCGATGATCTTCGTTACCTCTTCCGGCTTTATTCTTCCCAAACCAGCCTCAACCAGGGTACCCACCATCCAACGGACCATATTATAGAGAAAGCCGTCTCCCCTTATCCGGATGGACAGCATTCCCTCCTCTTGCTCTATGGTGATGGAATAAATTGTTCTCTCCATGGACTTCTTCTTTGATTTTGCATTGGAGAAGGCAGTAAAATCATGGGTTCCAAGAAAATACTTTGACGCCTGTTTCATTGCGTCCACATTAAGCTTCTCCCTGATATGCATACTGTATTTACGTGCAAAGGGGTTGCTGAACTCCCTATTCCATATCTTATAGAGATAGGTCTTATCCAGGGCATGATATCTGGCATGAAAATTCTCCGCCGCTTTTGTCACTTCTATCACGCTGATATCCTGGGGCAGATAGCGGTTTGCATAGGTCATGATCTCTTCACAGGAGAAGGGCTTATTCACCTTAAAGTTCGCTGTCTGCGCCAAAGCATGGACCCCGGCATCCGTTCTGCTGCAGCCAATCAGCTCTATTTCCTGACCGGAGAGCTCAGACAGAACATGCTCTAACTTATCCTGAATGGTATTCTCCCCATTGCCAAGCTTCTGCCAGCCCTTATAACGTCCGCCGTCGTATTGTATGATTAGTTTGTAATTATACATTCTGCTCCTCGATATTTCTCAGCTACTATATAATAATTCTCTCTTCTGAATATCAGAGATTAGTATTATCTTAATCGTTGCTTCTATAATAATAGCTGTTTTATATAATCGTTATTTCTATATAAAGGTCTGATAATCCAGCCAGTTCTCGCTCAAGAGCTTCGGGGTATCAAGTCCGTAAGGACAGTGCTTCTTACAGTGGTTGCAATGGGTGCACTTTTTTATCAAGCGCATCTTTTCCTTCCAGGAATCATTCAGATATACGGTAACCGGGGCCCGGCGAATTAGCAAAGACATTCTTGCACAGGTAGGGATATCAATACCGGCGGCACAGGGCAGGCAATAGCCGCAGCCTCTGCAAAAATCCTTCCCCAGCTCCTTCCTGTCATGCTCGATAACAGCCAGAAGAGCTTCATCCAGTTGTGGCTCCTGCTCTGCATAGCTTAAGAATTCATCCAGTTCCTTCTCTCTTTGAATTCCCCAGATGGGAATCACATGATCATACTTGGCCTGATAAGCATAGGCTGCCGCCGAATTGGTAATAAGTCCGCCGGATAAGGCCTTCATGGAGATGAAGCCCATTCCTTTCTGCTTACACAACTCCACCAGCTTATGCTCTTCCTCGGTAGCCAGATAGTTAAAGGGAAATTGAAGCGTCTCATATAGTCCTGATTCTACAGCCTCAATTGCTACCGGCAGCCGATGGTTGGTTATTCCGATATGACGGATCATTCCCTTTGCCTTTGCTTCCAGCATGGCCTCATATAATCCGCTTCCGTCTCCGGGTTTGGGACAAAAGCTGGGATTATGAAACTGATAGATATCAATATATTCCGTTCTCAAATTCTTAAGAGAGGTTTCAAGCTGGCTCCAAAACTCCTCCACCTTGGTGGTCATTGTTTTGGTCGCTATAATAATCTGCTCTCTCACATCACCTAAGGCATACCCGATCTTTTCTTCACTGTCTGTATAGGCTCTGGCGGTATCGTAAAAATTGATTCCATTGGCAAAGGCCTTCCTTAAGATAGCAGCTGCCTCCTCCATGCTGATTCGCTGAATAGGCAGGGCTCCAAAACCATTCTTATTTACTCTTATCCCAGTACTTCCAAGCAATACTTCTTTCATATTATCTTCCTCCAATGTACTTTTAATGAATGTCAAAGATATCTCCCGCTTCGGATCAGTTTCTTTCATACCACACGATCCGAACATATATGTTATCCGTCTCTTACCTTAGTCCGCAAGATTTTCCCATAGAACCTCAAGAGGAGTCACTTGCAGCTCATTCCTGTCGGATTTGAAGGTTTTCACCCATTCGGGCTGGGATGGCAGCTGCGGGGAGGGTTCCCCATACTCTGCATAATCCGAATATTCCTCGTGGATGATCTTCAGTCCTTGTAAGCCCCACCACTCCTCATCTGTGAGACGTTTGTCACTGATAAACTCATAGTAGGAGTAGACAGAACCTCTGCTCAGATAGAGCTGACCGTTCATCGGTGTAACCACATAGATATCATCAAAATAGCCGGTTCCCAAACTCAGATAGTTATTCTGGCTTGAGGCAATATCACTTACCAGCATCTCTGTAATGTCAATGGTAAAATCCGAATGATCTGCACCTGATTGGAAGCTGATAGAAATATTCTCAAGCGTCCCCCCATAGTGCAG
>JAJUHH010000229.1 GCA_029267975.1 Clostridiales bacterium | reverse complement strand
TTCTCCATATCTATCAGACAAATTTCCTATATTCCCCGCCTCACATGCTTCTTCAAGCATTTTCAGCTCTTCCCGTATTTTTGCAAATATCTGTTTTTCGTCAGCAAATTCTCTTCCGGCCTTAGCTGCTTTTTTCTGTATCTTTTCTGCACGCAGCATGGCAGGAAATGCTTTGGGTACCTCAAGAAGTTCCTGGGCAATATTCTCCGCCTTCTTTTCCTTCTTCTTAATCTCCTCCCAGTTTTTAAGGACACCCTGTGAATCAGTTACGACCTCATCGCCAAATACATGGGGATGCCTACGGATCATTTTCTCAGCAACCATGGAAATTACGTCATTTATCTCAAATTCCTTCATCTCCTCTGCTATCACACTGTGGAGTGCTACCTGTAGCATAAGATCACCCAATTCCTCACACAGATTCTCATTATCCTTATTATTAATTGCTTCTATTGTCTCATAACACTCTTCAATCAGGCAGGGCTTCAGGCTTTCATGTGTCTGCTCCCTGTCCCAGGGGCATCCGTCCTCACTTCTCAGCTTCCGTATTATATTCATAAATTCTTCAAAGCTATAGCTTTTCATATTGCTTCTCCTTATCTTCTGTTCCTTCTAACCCTATTATTATCCTTATACAGCCATATTATAACAGAATCGCCGCAATTTATACAAGCAAAGGAGAAAATAATAGGTATATGCAACAAAGGTATGACAAAGGGACGGGGAGCAGGAGAGGGTAATCAGTTTGTAATTAAAGGCAGCATGCTATCGATTTTATGAATATTATATTGTATAAGAGCCAATGACAGGGAACAGGAGCAGACGCTGAGGGGATCAGTTTGAAAACATCAGACAAAATCGTGAATGTTCTTAAGGAAGAAGAAGCAGGCATGAAAATGCGTCCTAGCTTGAGGGATATCAGGCCAAGGATGGCCTGATAAGGCATGCTGAACATGGATGTTCATGCACGGCGTGCCCGCAAAGTTGCTCAAGCTATATTTGCATTTTTATGCCTGCTTTTTCTTCCTTTAGAACAATAAATTGCAGTCTTTGATTTTCAGACTGACACCTCAGTGTCTGCACCTGTTCCCGTCTCTTAGTAACTCAAACTATCACTGTTCCATCTGCCTTCCCAAGAACGCTGCTGCCGTAGCCGCAAGCTTTGTCTCCAGCTCTCCGAATTTAGTCTTCGCATCCTTGGTCAGCAGGATTACAGCTCCAATCGCATCACCTTCGCTGATAATGGGTGTAATTGCTTCATACACGAATTCGGAATCATCTTCATTCATGATCCTGACATAATTTTTATCTTCCTTTGATGCAAGAATGGTCTCTCTTTCATTGATAATCTCTTCCAAATCATGACTGATACTCTTGGTAATCAGATCCTTCTTTGTAGGCCCCGCCACCGCGATAAATTGATCCTTATCTGTTATCGCCACAATATGTCCGGAGGTTTGCGCTAAGGAATCCGCATATTGCTTCGCAAATTGACCCAGTTCACCGATCGGTGAATACTTCTTTAAGATGATCTCACCCTCCCGGTCCGTAAAAATTTCAAGAGGATCTCCTTCTCTAATACGTAAAGTACGCCTTATTTCTTTGGGAACCACAACACGACCAAGATCATCTATTCTTCTTACAATTCCAGTTGCTTTCATACAAGATCTTCCTCCGTTTTACATATTTTGATGAAATGAAAATGTTACATTTGCTATCTGATACTATTGTTTGTAAAATGGGAAAGTTTATACATTTATTTGCTATAATATTTTCTAAGAAGGTTTATAGATTGATTCTTAAGGCGTTAAAGGTATTATAAAGATCCAGCACCCCGTAGCCCCAGTCTCGGTTAGGATAGACCAGAGTGCTGCTTCTTTTTGCTCCCCGAATAAGGTACTTTTTTATATCAGTGGTATTTAATAAGGGTTGATTTCCCCGCACAATCCCCCACTCCAGCATGAGTGCAGCTATCCCGGCTGTATGGGCAGAAGCTACCCCTGTACCGGTAAAGTTTACATATCCCCCTGTTAAATTCGGTGCAACATAGTTTACACCCGGAGCTGCAAAATCAGGTTTCACTAAATTGGTACGGGTATAGCCCCTGCTGGCATTTACATACAAGGTACCGCTGATTGCATTATAGGCTGTTACGGTGATAGGAATCTCCGCTGCCCCCGGCGACAGAATAGTGGTGTAAATATCCGGCTGAATGAAATAGGTTTCCGAAGATATCATATCCCCCATGGGAAGCCATATATTAAAGCTGGAGGCCAGGTCTCCCTGTCCATATACCGTGAATCTCCATATGCCGGCGGAAGTATTGTGAAAGCGAAACATGATCTGTTGGTCACCGGTAAAGCTTTCAACCGTCTGATAAACTATGTTAATATCCGTTTCCTCGAAGATAAAGGAAATATCTCTGTTAACCTGCAAGCCGGCTGGAATACGGGGAATATATTCACCGGAGGGTGAGAGAATATCAACACTGAAAATCCCGGGGGAATCCCCCCAAAGCACCATGGTGAAATTTTTATCCTCTTCTCCGACATTAAGCTCAACGGTAGAGGTTTGGTTGGAGGGAGTAATATTTCCGCGAAAATGTCTTCCCTTATTACCCTCGTTTCCAATGGAGGTTACAATAGCAACTCTGGGAAAATCAGCCACGACGGATAAGAAATTACTTAAAGCCGAAGCACCGTCATGTGCATCCAGGGAATTGCCCAATGCCAGCGCTACTGCAATGGGTCTGTTTAAATCTCTGGCCACCTGTAAGCAATATTGCACGCCCCACATAATGGAATTTTCCTGATAACAGACCACCCCTTCCGGCACTCCAAAGAACTCCCGCAGATAGTTCTTGGCATCCATCAGCTTAACTACGATTAACTCCGCATCCGGTGCCACACCAGCGAAATCTGCCGAGCTGTTCTCACTGCCGACCGCTATCCCCGCCAGCATTGTACCATGACCGTTGGTATCCGTACTGGGGACGATCTCCAGCGGGTTCTCCGCTTGCAATGCCTGATTGATCTCATCCTGGGTATACTCTGTTCCAAACCCATAGTCATAGGGAAAGGGGCCGTTTTGTATGGTTTGATCCCATATGGATAATAGCTTTGTGCTGCCGTCCTCTCTTTTAAACGCTGGCAGATTATAATTAATGCCTGTATCAACGATTCCGATCAGCACACCCTGTCCACGAAGGTTAAAGTCAGGAAATGTGCGCACTACTGTTACTCCGGATGCTTCCAGAGCCACTTCGCTGGTCAAGCCAAACAAATAAGGCCAAGCGGCAAATCCGTAACTCCTTGTTCCTCTGGCCAGCGCTTGGGCAACAGGAAGGTAGGCAACAGCATAACCCACATTCATGATCTGAACGGTTGCATTGGGAATTTGCTCAAGAAACTGCGGATTATTAATATAATTGATGATAATATCTGCATAGTCCTGGCTGACTATTTTGCTTCTTTCTTCCTCTGTCATGCAAACTCACGGCATCCCTTCAGACAACTACTCCTGTGCGGAGGCTGTCAAATATATTAAATACATCTAGTATTCCATAACCCCAATCTCTGTTGGGATATTGTATATCCGGATCTCTTCTTGCACCTCTTATGACAAGCTTCTTAAATTCCACAGAGCTCATTCCCGGAAGATTATTCCGAACATCTGCCCATTCCAGAAGCAGGGCTGCAACCCCTGTGGTATGTGCAGCGGCAACACTGGTTCCCTCATAGGTGGTAAAGCCCTGGTCCAATGTAGGACCTACAACACCCACGCCTGGTGCCACTACACTGGGTTCGATCATTCCCAGTCTGGTATAGCCCCTGCTGGAATTAATATATAGGCTGTCGTCCAGATCATTGTAAGCAGATACTGTAATCGGAACCGGTGCATTGCCTGCTGAGAGGATGGTCGTATAAGGATCCGACCTTACAAAAAAGGTGTTCTGACTAATGAGATTCCCCATGGGTAGCCAAATATTAAAGCCCAGATGCAGGTCTCCCCGCTCATATACATTAAAGCGCCAGATCCCCGGCGCTGGATTTTCAAAGCGAAGCAGGATCAGCTGGTCACCGGTAAAGCCCTCCACCATCTGATAATCCACATAAATAATTGTTCTCTCAAATATGAATGAGATTTCCCTGTTTTCATCCATTCCCACGGCAATTCTGGGAACATATTCTCCGGAAGGGGACAGAATATCAATAGAGAAAATGCTAGGCGCCTGCCCCCAGAGCTCCATGGAAAATCCATGCTCATTTTCACCCACGTTAAGTTCGACTACATCATACCCGGTTACCGCATTAGCCATTCCTGAAAAATGCCTTCTGCTATTGCCTTCATTGCCTGCTGCAACCACAATAACAACACCTGGTGCTGCACCGACAACAGAAAGATAACGTGCAAGCCGACCTCTTCCGTCATGACCTCCCTGACTCGATCCCAATGCCAGACACAAGGCAATAGGGCGGCGCATTTCATATGCCAGGTCAAGAATGGTTCTAATTGCAAATATAATATCGCTCTCCTGATAGCATAAGACATCTTCGGGAACCATAAAAAATCGCTTCAGTACTTTTTTAGCAGGTTTCAGCTTAACGACAATGAACTCTGATCCCGGAGCAATGCCATAGAAATTTGCATCAGCATTGGCATTTCCTCCCGCAATTCCGGCCACCATGGTACCATGTCCAACAGTATCCGTACTTGGAACGACCTCCAGGGGATTATCACTGGCCAGTGCCTGATTAAGCTGCTCCTTGGTATAGAGCGTTCCGAAGTTTCTTGACATAGGGGGCGGACCGGTCTGGATGGTTTGATCCCAGAGGTAGGCGATTCTGCTGGTATTATCCGCGTTAATAAAGATAGGATTCGTATAATCAATGCCGGTATCTACAATACCGATCAGTACCCCCTGCCCCAGAAGATTGAAGGTTGGGATATTGCGTAACCGGACTATTCCCGAAGCTTCTAAGCTTTCCAAACTGATAGGCGCATATAGAGCCGGGATTGCCGAATAGCCGAACTGATAAACACTTTGATTGGTCAGCTCCGCTGCAGGTATATGTACCAAAGCAGTAAAATAAT
>JAJUHH010000228.1 GCA_029267975.1 Clostridiales bacterium | reverse complement strand
TCTGTGAATTTATTTAAAATAATGTATGAAAAGTCTCCTGACTTAAAATAATCTTAAGAAAAATATAGTTGTTGAAATCTGTACAATCATGTATTATAGTAGAGAAGTTGACCAAAATGTAACATATATGTAAGGAGTAATTAAGAAGGTGCTCATATGATTAAAGATAACCAAAAAATGTTTAATAGAGTGCATGTTTTAATGGACGCCTGCATCATCGTCATCGCTTACCTGCTGACTTATTACCTGCGATTTGAAAGTCCTTTGATTCATCTTGACTTTTTTAATCTGAGTCCGGATACTGGCTTTTATTCTTTTCCTGTATATGCAAGGCGACTCATTTTCATTGTTCCTTTATACCTGTTTATATATTATTTTACCCATCTTTATACACCAAAACGCGGAAAGCGCAGATTAGCAGAAGTATTTAACATTATCCTTGCCAATACCATTGGAATAGCATTCTTCTTCTCCTATCTGTATTTGACCAAGGAATCTCATCTTTCTCGATTATATCTTGGTGTTTTTTATTGCTTGAATATCGCTTTCAGCGTGGCTTTTCGAATGATCCTGGTACAGGCCTTAAGAGCTGCAAGACGCAAAGGCTATAATTTGAAGCATGTTATCCTGGTAGGGTATGGCCATGCAGCAGAAGCCTATATCGATCGAATATTTGCCAATCCCCAATGGGGCTATTATATTCACGGCATTCTGGACGATAACATTGAAGTTGGTACCATGTATAAGAAGGTTCCTGTCATCGGCAGCATCACCCACCTGGAATCCTTCCTTTCCAAGATGAATTTGGACGAGATTGCGATAACCTTAAGCATCGGGGAATATGAGAAGCTGGAGAAAATCGTGTCAATCTGCGAGAAATCCGGTGTTCATACCAAGTTTGTTCCTGATTATTACAGCTTTATTCCTACCACACCCTATACTGAGGATTTGTACGGACTCCCTGTAATCAATATTAGAAATGTTCCCCTCAGCAACACCTATAACCGTATTATTAAGCGGCTTGTTGATATCGTCGGATCCATTGTTGCACTGATCATCTTTGCGATCCCAATGATCCTGGTCGCAATCATTATTAAAATAACTTCCCCCGGGCCTGTGATCTTTACCCAGGTTCGTATCGGTAAGCATAATAAGGAATTTAAAATGTACAAATTCCGCTCCATGGAGATTCAACCCTCCCAGGAGGAGAAGAAAGCCTGGACCACCAAAAGCGATCCCCGGGTCACCGGTATCGGTAAATTCATACGAAGAACCAGCATCGATGAATTTCCTCAGTTCTTTAATGTTTTAAAAGGAGATATGAGTCTGGTTGGACCAAGACCGGAACGCCCCTTCTTCGTGGATAAGTTCAAGGAGGAAATTCCACGCTATATGATTAAACACCAGGTCTCTCCCGGTCTGACCGGCTGGGCACAGATCAACGGTTACCGCGGCGATACCTCCATTCGAAAGCGGATTGATCATGATTTATATTATATAGAAAACTGGACCTTAGGCCTTGATTTTAAAATTATGTTTTTAACCATATTCAAGGGCTTTATCAATAAAAATGCGTACTAGGATAAATCCCGACAGTACATGAAGAAATAAACCTGACAGCTTCATTGATTGTGCACATCACACATAGATTAAACTGTATACAGGAAGCACACAGCAGAAAGGCTAGGCAGTAAAAATGGCTCAAGAAAGAAAACGCAAAAAAAAGAAAAGTAAGCTCATCCTTGTCCTGTTGGCAGAAGTGGTCATTGTCCTGATTTTATTTGCGGCCATCTTCTTTTATAGCAAGTATGATAAGCTTCAATTTGACAATACAGATGACACAAGCATTCAAACCAATGCAGAGGTTGAAATTGACGGTTATCGCAACATTGCCCTATTTGGTGTAGACTCCAGAGAAAACGCTTTAAAAAAGGGCACTCACAGCGATTCCATCATTATAGCAAGCATTAACAACAAAACAAAGGAAGTTAAACTTGCATCCATCTACCGCGATACTTATGTTAATATTCCCGGAGAGGGCTACAATAAAATCAATTCAGCTTATTTTAAAGGCGGTTATTCCCTTGCCCTAAGTACTATCAATACCAATTTCGATCTGGATGTAAACGAGTTTGTAACGGTGAACTTTGATGCAATCGTAAAGATTATCGACAAGCTTGGAGGAATTACCCTTGATATCACAGACAGCGAGCTGAAATACTTAAATGGCTATGTCAGGGAGTTAAACCGCATTAACGGTACCAAGGTTGAAGGCTTAAAAACATCCGGTACCCAACATGTCAACGGCACCCAGGCTACTGCCTATGCCAGAATCAGATATACCAAGGGCGGCGACTATAAACGCGCTGAGCGCCAGCGTATCGTGGTTGCTAAAATGCTTGAAAAAATCAAGCAGTCGGATCTATCCACCTTAAATTCCATTATCGACGAGATGTTGCCACAGGTTTATACCAACCTGACAGCTACCGATATTCTCTCCTTAGCCAAGTCAGTACTCTCCTATAACATTGTCGATAATACCGGATTTCCTTTTGAACCGGATGCACATACTTACAATAAGGTATCCTATGTATTTCCCATTGATCTTGCAGCTAACGTGATCCAATTACATAAATTCCTTTTTGACGAGGAGGATTACAGGCCAAGCGCAACCGTACAGGAATACAGCACTTATATTGAAGAGATAAGAACGAAATAAATATTTCGGCAGGAATGATAAAAAGGAAGAGGCGGGACTGAGCTAATCAGTCCTACCCCTTCCTTCTTTTATTGAGTTTAAGCTTAGTGCAATAGATTGGCTTCAAGGGCCTTTTCCATGGAGCATATTCTTGATACAACTGTCTTCTTTCTTTTGTTAATTAGATAATTATTACTGTCTGATCAGCTCAATCAGCCTTGCAGTCGCATTCCCATCTATATAACTATACTGACTGCTGATAAAGCTATCCAGCTTGTATTGCTGGAAGTCTTTCCTTTTTATAAGCTCAATTACCTCCTGACAGCTATAAGCCACAGGCCCTGGTACAAAGCTTTCATAATCATAATAAAAGCCCCTGCCATGATCTGAGAATTCTTCATAATCATAAGCATAAAATATCATTGGCCGTTTCAAGAGACAATACTCAAATATAATAGAGGAATAATCCGTTATCAATAGATCCGATGCCAGCAGAAGGGAATTTAGATCATACTCAAAGGATAACTGGCAGATATTCTCCCCCAGGGACTCCTGAGGATAGGCATTGGCAATAAAGGGATGAAGCCTGAGCCCCAGATGGTATTCCTCCGGCAGCTGAGCTCCAAGCTCCTTCAGCAGCTCTATAATTCTGGGATTCTGATCCATGGAATCCCGGAAGGTCGGTGCATATAAAATCAGCTTCTTCTGGGCCGGTAAATGATATTTATCATAAATATAGTCTTTATCAGGATTACTGCCCGCCAGTTCTATCCGCTTAATTCTTCTTAACAGCTCATCGGTTCTGGGAAGACCGATGGGATATACCCGCTCCTGAGGAACAGCAAAGATCTTTGAATATAAGACCTTCATCCCGGGAGAATTTACAATAAGATGCGTGATATTCGCATTCGCCAGACGTTCTAACTCCTTAAGCTTCCCGGTATTCACATCCTGACCGAATTTCTTGATGGTTCCGGTGCCGTGCCAAAGCTGTATCACCTTGGTACCCTTGCGTCCTTTCAGATAGGCATAGGGCAAAAATACATTATCCATTAGTATAATCTGCGCACGAGCCATTTCATAAGGCTTTCGCAAAAAGAAAGAAAATAGGCTCTTGATTCTGGCGAGCAGACTTTTCCTTCCGGATAAGGTTCTCACCCCATCGGTATCCTGCTTGGTCAGATAAGAGAAGGTGTATCCCATATCAGCCCTCATTAAAGCCTTGGAAGCAATACTGACATTGCTTCCCTCACCATCATCATGGGTCATGATACAAAATACACTTTTCTTTTTAATAGGCATAAGCTTGCATATATCATAGACCAATGCAAACAAAAAGTACCCCAGTGTTTTTGACATAAGAGTCTCTCCTATTAGTCCATGGTTTTCTTTACAATCAGCTCCACAATCTTCTTGGAAGCATTTCCGTCATCCGCATGATTATACTTCTGATAAAAGGCCTCCTGTTTCTCCTGGTAGGCTTCCCTATCATAATGCTTGATAGCATCGATCAGCTCATCGGTGGTCTTCACGATGGGACCGGGTGCCTCGGCAAGAAAATCAAAGTAGAAGCCCCGGAGTACATCTTTGTATTCCTCAAGATCATAGCAAAAGAATAACATAGGTCTCTTCAGTAAGCTATAATCAAACATAACGGAAGAATAATCCGTAATCATCATGTCTGCCACCAGATAAAGCTCTGCAATATCATAGCTTAAATCACAGGGATAAACAAATCCTTTGTAGGGGGACCAATCAATCTGATCCATCACCAGATAATGATATTTGACAATCATGATGGTATCTGATCCAAGTGCATCCCGCAGCTGATGAAAGTCCAGAGGAGGATTAAACTTATAATTTCCCTTGCCATAATACTCATTATCTCTCCAGGTGGGTGCATAGAGAATCACCTTTTTATCCAGGGGAAGTCCTAGCCGCTTTTTCAGAGCAGCAATGGCCTCCGGATTATTTTTTTCAAAGAGCACATCATTTCTGGGATATCCAATCTCCAGCATCTCCTTGCGAAATGCAAAGGCCCGGCGAAAAATCTCTGTAGAAAAATGATTCTGTGACACCAGATAGTCCCAGGTCTGGGCATTATCGTAGAAATTCTTTTTATAATTTTCTATCCCCTTTTCCCCGGCCATAAACACAGAATCCATATCCAGTGCCAGCTTCTTTAAAGGGGTACCGTGCCAGGTTTGTATGTAGACGCATTCCGGTCGCTTCACAATATATTTGGGCAATCTGGTATCACACACCCAAGTACCGGCAATTGCAAACAGATAAAAATAACGTAATCTGTTGCGCTTCACTGTTTTTGCAGCCCCTGGTATGGGGATGCTTGGATCTTCCAGGATAAAATAGCAGCGGTATTTAAGGTCCAACCCCTGTCTCACCATTTCTTCATAGATTGCCTTG
>JAJUHH010000227.1 GCA_029267975.1 Clostridiales bacterium | reverse complement strand
CACAGCCTGACTGCTGCTTCACAACATCCTCGAACATAGCAATGGTCCAAGGCCAATCCCAATGCATTGCGCTTCTTCCGAAAGCCGGAGGCCATGCTGCCGGATCGCCTAACCACTTCTCTTTGTCTTCTGCGGATTCCCATTCCAGAATACCCTTATCGATATAGTCATACTTTAAGTTGGTTGCATCAATCCATGCCTGGTCAAAGTGATACTCATTGCCATCCCAGCCTCTTGCAGAGGTTCCGCTGTACAAGGCAGGGAAGTAATCAGGCCAGATGGGGTTGGAAGTACCAAAGTAAAACTCTTCCTCATGTGCCAATCTTGTAGCGATTTCCTTGAAATCATCTACAGTCCAGTCATAGGAGGGCAAGGGCTCATTGTATTTCTCAAATAAAGTCTTATTTACAAATACAAGTGCCGGGAACATAACGGTTGGCATGCTGTAAAGTCTTCCGTTAATTCTTGAATTCTCCACCATGCTGGGGAAAACCTCCCTGGCATCGGGATCGTTGTTATAGAAATCCGTAACATCCAGTGCCCACTGGTTCATTACGGAATCAGTAACCGAGAAAGTCCAGAATACATCCGGCAGATCTCCGGTCGCTGCAAGTGTTGCCAGACCGTCATTCCAGGTAGCCTGATCGATCGTTACGAACTCAACCGTGATATTGGGGTAAGCTTCCATAAATGCCTGGATCTGCTTGTCCTTTGCTTCTGTCTCTCCTTTTTCCCCCAGACCCCAGCAAGCATAGGTAAGCGTAATATTTTCTGTTGTCATAGGCTCCAATAAAGAATCTGCAGCTGCATCCGCAGGTGTTGCAGCCTGACTGTCCGTAGCTGCATTCGTAGGTGCTGCATCAGATGATGCTGGTGCAGTTGTTGGTGTTGTTTCATTGCTATCGGTATTTTTACCGCAGGCAGCAAAGGATGTAACTACGAGCGCAAGGACCAGTAACAATGATAATACTTTTTTTGCTTTCATACAAAAATCCTCCTCTTTTTTTCTTTTTCCTATTTAAACTTAAGCACAATTAGCGCATGGCTGCTTAAGCAAATGGCTGAGTCTGTTTATTCACCGGTAATACCGGTTCTGTCAATTCCTTCTACAAAGTATTTCTGCAGCACCAAATACATCAATAACAGCGGCGATATGGTAATGACTGTGGCAGCCATCTTAATTGCTTCATTGGCGACGGACTCTCCCATAACGGATGCCCCCCAACCGGACACTGACTGTATATGCTGCTTATAGCTGATTTCAAAATTCTGCAATTCCAAAAGCATGGTCCGGACCACATTGGTATCCGTAGCACTGGTTAATCCCATGTAAAGGGCTGTGAAGTAGGTATCATTCCAGTACCAAACGAAGGAGAATAAGAAGCTTATGATAAATGCCGGAACTGCAAGGGGTACGGCAATCCCAAAGAATATCTTAAACTCTGAGGCCCCATCCACCCTGGCCGCTTCATCAAGAGACTTGGGTGTCTGCCTGAAAAACTGCATGAATATCAGAATAAATATGGCGCTTTTACTTCCCTGTCCCAATAAGGCCGGATAAACCATGGCCTTTAAGGTACCAATCATATGATAATCGGAGAACATAACATATTTGGGTACCATGAGCACATAGGGGGGCAGAATGAAGGTGACAAGAATCAATCCCATGATCAGCTTCTTAAAGGGAACCTCATATCTGGCCAGTCCGTAACCGGTTACCGCACATACAGCAGTCTGTGCCAAGGCCGGAAGCAGCGCATTCAGTATGGTGTTTAATACGGTTTTGTCTACCTTCATTACAGCAAAGGCTTCCTTGTAATTATCGAAGGTGATTGATGTGGGTATCCACTTCACGGAGGCATCCAGCAAATCCGGCAGAGACATAAAGCTTGTAACAAACATATCAAGGATTGGGTACAGATAAACAAATCCCATAGCGATCAATACGACGTATACAAAGGTCATATATAATATGCCCCGCTTCCCGGTTCGCCCCCAAAGCTTTGCTTTTATCTTATACAACCTGGTGTAATTGAGTACCTTCATCTAAGTAACCACGCCTTTCTTAAAAGTGTGAATTTGCCTTGCTCACACTGCTTTGCTAATTTTAAGCTGCTTAATACTTCCTTCTGGTAATCACCGCATGCTTCACCTTGCTTTTTGCTTCCCTTCCAAATATAAGGTAGTAAATCATGATCAGAAGGGAGATACCGATGGAATATATCCAGGCAGCCGCGGAAGCAATACCAAAGCCTCTCTTTGAGGCATCCAGCATACTGTCCCTGATCCAGATGATTACATCATTAATCTCAGAGGTAGCCAAAAATACAATAATATAGATTGCATTGATCAGGATCATTCCCTTGATGGAAGGAAGCACAATCTTCCAGAAGGACACCCAGGAGGAAGCTCCGTCAATGGAGGAGGCTTCATACAGGGATTGATCAATCTTTTGCAAACCGGCGATAAAGATCAGGATGGGCACACCGGAATACCAGAGAATTAGGATCAACTGACTAAATAGCGAGGTAACAGGCTCTTCCAAAAACTGTGGCAATGCCCCTTCAATAATTTCATAAATTCCATATTGTTCGATTAGCGGTATGGTCGAAGAACCCTGGGTCAGCAGCATGTTCATAACCGGACCGCTTACAACAACAATGGGCAGGAAGAACAAGGTACGAAACATTCCCTTTAATCTGACCTTTTCATTCAGCAGCAGGGCAAGCACCAGGGAAAATACCAGAATCAGCGGAACCTGCAGCATAGTATTTTTAAAAAATGCAATAAGTCTTTGGATAAAGTATGGATCTCTTGAGAAAAAGTACTCGAAGTTATCCATGCCTACAAACTTGATTACCCTGCCCTTGGCAGCAAAGGTAACCTTACTGAAGCTGAATAAGATGGATTGATAAAGGGGGTATAAGAAAAAGATGAAAAACCCTATTATCCAAGGCGTAACAAATAATAACCCCGTCATCCTGTATTTAAAGCTATTCGTTATCAGTCTTTTTCTTTTTTTCATAGGAACCTTTGCCTCTCTCTTTACTATGTGTCTATGGAATGACCTGATAGGATCCTGCTGCTACTGTCACATTACCCCACTGATAGTCGAAATCAGAATAATTGATCAGAATACCTACACCATTGTCATATTGCACCGATACCACCTTATCCTTCAGATAGGTGTGAGCCTTGATACCTGCTCCTTCCAGCAGCGTGAATACCTTGCCCAGTTCTTCATATTCTCTTATAAGCTCAGACTTTAAAACCTCATACTCCGAGGTATAGATATAGTTCGAATTCGTGCTGCGCAGCTTGTTGGGAGATTCGCTAGTCAGCAGATAACTGGGATAGGCACCATATTCCAGCATTCGTAAGAAAAACTCCCTTTCATTGGCCTGGAAGTTGCCATACTCCGCCCAGTAAGGAATGTAACCCTTTAATACCATGGGAAGGAAGGGTATCTCCTTACTCAGATAACTGTAATTCGATGTGGACAGAGGCATATTGAAGTACTTTTTTGTGTACTTATACAGGTATTGATTGGGATGGTCCAGAGATAATTCAAACTCCCCCAACTGCTCCATCACTGCCTCATACACATTGGCTGTATATTCCCGGCTGTATATATCACCGCTGGAATAATAGGAGAATACCGTATTGGATATGGAGGACAGTGCTATACTGTGTAACGGGCTATCCCTATATTGCCCTGCAAAGCTGTCTGCCAGTTCATAAGCTCTTGTGGGAGTCAGATAATACATGCTTTCATATACCTGTCCACCGGTTGGTTTCTCTACCAGCATCTGATTAATTCCCTTTACCGTATCCTTTGCCGTATTATAATATCTTGCAGGATTGGCAAGCAGAAAGTCCTGAAGCAGGGTAAGACGGATATTCTTTTCTTCCAGCTCCTTCACCAGGGTAAACAGCTCTTTCCTGCTGCCTAGCTTTGACTCAAGCTTAAAGTTACCGCTTCCGTAATTTAAGGAAATGCCTTTTGCCTGCCAGCCGGTATAGACCGGAAGAAGCTTTGTCACTCCGTTATCATACAGATCATTTATGATACGGCTCATCTGCTCTACGGTAGTCATGGGTACAAGCTTATTGAATATAAGCCATTTCTTTGTATCTGCTCCGAAGAAGTCGATCTTCATCTGATAGCGGTCCTCTTGTTTCACTAAGTCACCCTGTTCAATCAGATACTGCTGATAGGTCTTGGCTAAGCCAGTATAGTTGGCCTGCTCCCCGGATAGCAGCCGGTAACGGATGGAGATGTCCCTCAGGTAAGGATTCTTTTCATAGGCCGGCACACCGGAGGAGGCTGCTGTCTGCATGGTATATACTTCACGGTAATGAAACTTGGCCGTCACCCAGTTATAGTCCGTCATAACTCCGTTTGGATAAGCCAGAATTTCCGCATTATAATCACCCTCTTCAATAATTCCCAGAAAGCCCTGCTGCTCTCCGGTATAGACCATACCGAATACAGGTACTGTAATTTGCTCCGGTTCTACAACGGCTGGCAGTCTGAAGGAATTCTGAGTGAATTTATCAATACCCACATTCATGCCATAGACCTTCTTAGTATAGGGGGTCTTAAATTTTCCATGATTGTCCTTTAAATCGATCAAAGCCCCGGCACCTTCGGGTACCAGCATATAGCCGCTCTTTTCTCCTGCATAGGTGGAGCCAAACATGGGATACAGATACACTGCTACCAGTTTAAAGGTGTCCCCTTCTTTGATGCTGTCCTTCTTCACAGAGGCACTCACCCCATCCTCATGCAGCCTCAGCTCAAGGCACATGCTGAAGGCATAATCGGGATAGGTAAGTATAACGTCAAAGCCACTCTCATAGAAGGTGAAGGTCTTCTCTACCTTTCCTTTGATTAAATCAACCCGCTCAGGCATAGTGGCCTTCTGACTGTAAAATTCTACGGATACTCCGGAATTTAAGAAGCCCTGCCAGGATGCATTGGATTTCTCATCCTCCTGCACCGTTTCATATAAAAACCCTGTCTTTTTGTCCTCAATCGTAATACCCAGCGTATCTTTATCAAGGATCAGCCTGTAATTGGAATTTTCAAATATACCGCTCTCATCCTTACTGGGTGTTACACT
>JAJUHH010000226.1 GCA_029267975.1 Clostridiales bacterium | reverse complement strand
AGCACGAATTCACTAAGGTTTGGAGCTGTATCTGAAGGTATATTGATTAATAATGCATCATTAGGCCAGCGATCATAGCTTGCAAGCTTTGTTTGTCCATCATTAATCTGCTCAACATAAAGCTTAAAGTTAGCATCCGCGTCATCTGCACAGTACTGCTTCTGCCATTTCAGAGTATAGCCAAAGTTCTGCCAAGGAGCAAGCGCTAAGTTATCAGTACCATATACTGTGTAGCCGGGATGAGTTTTATCAACATAACAGAAGTTTGTACCATCCTCAAGGTATTCTCTGACATCCGCGGAATATCCTTCATGAACCTCATTGCTGCCGCCCTGAACAGTTGCAAAATATGCTTCGCCGCCGTAGCACATTGCATCAAGGATATGGCATATTCTCATAAGCTTGCCCTGATCATCCTTTACATTGCTTACAGGTACAGCGATGCACAAGCCATTATTGCCGCCGGCAGACCCCTTTACACCATCCGGTAATTTATCAAAATATGTCCAGTTGGCGGTAAGCGCATAATTATCTCCATTTGCATTTGCATACTCCTGATATAAATTGGAGGCAGGATACCATACCATACCGACTTTGTCTTTTAAGGTATAAGCTTTTGCATCTTCCCATGCGATTGTGAACCAGTCAGGCATTAGAGTGCCCTGTGCATATAGTTCGTTCAGGAAGGATAATACATTCTTTCTGTTCCCATTCAGATACTGGGATACCAGTACGCCATTTTCTACATGATCAGTGGGGTTACCAAACCAGGTATCAAAGCCACCCAGCATACCAAAGCCGTTACCACCGCCGGCACCAACCATAAAGTAGGTATCATTAACACCATTACCATCCGGATCGTTATAGGTACATGCATATGCATATTCTTTTAATTCTTCTATTGTTGACGGCATCTTCATACCCAGGGCATCCAGCCAGTCCTGTCTGATTGCAAAGCCCCAGATATCAGAATCCTGGATTGCATATTTTGTAATAAAAGGAATTGCTCCATTCTCCATGGTGCTCCAGTTCAATAAAGTCTTTGTAACAAACTTACAGGTCTGGGGCATATAGGGATACATTTGTGATGCATCTACCAATAATCCTTGTTCTCCTAAGGTAAATCCAAAGCTCTTATCGGGTAAGGTCATAACATCCGGTACATCTCCGCTGGAGAATCTTGTAGAAAGTACAGTCTGCATATCTGCAGATGCGACCGTAGTGAACTTAATTGTGACATTGTATTTATTTTCTAACCATTTCAGAATTGGATCTTCATCATTTGACGGGGGCTCTGTACCATAGTTATAGGTCAAGAACTCCAGTTCATAATGTTTGCTCATATCATCATAGGTATAATAATCATCTTCTGCCAGAGTAGGGTTGCTTGGCATTGCGTCCGGCCATTGAATATCAGAAAACGCTATCACATTTGAAGCAGCGTTATCTGAGGTTTGTGTACCGCTTGCTGAACTATCTGCTGCCGGTGATACAGCTGCTGAGGAATTTGAATCTGAATCTGAATTCTTCGAAGAGCTGCAGCCTGTAATCATAGCGGTTGTAAAGGTCAATACCATGAATAAGGCTGTTATTCTTTTGATAATTTTTTTCATACCTTTTTCTCCTTATTTTTTTTCTTTATGTAATTACATGAAGCGATGCATATCTATCCGCGCGGCTATCTCATATGTACGTTTCATGCTATTACCATAAGTTAGGTTTCGTCCAGGCTCAGCCTTTTACTGAGCCGGTATACATACCGCTTACAAAATATTTTTGCAAGAAAGGATAAACACATAAAATAGGGATTACTCCTACTACGACACTTGCCATCTTCATAGAACGGGAGGTCATCTTAGCATAGACAGAGATGGAACTCATCATGTCTGCACTTGTATTTTGATTTAGCAGATTACGTACGATATACTGTGCCGTATACAGCTTGGACTCTCTGATATATACGGCTGTATTAAACCAGTCATTCCAATGTGTTACCGCTGCGAACAGTCCAAGCGCACATATGGTAGGCTTTAAGAGCGGAAGTGCGATCTTCATCATCTTCTGTATTTCGTTGGCTCCGTCCAGATCCGCCGACTCCAACAGATCTCGCGGGATCCCCTCCACAAAGAGCTTCACTACCAGGATTGCATAGGTATTGGCAAAGCCAGGCACGATATAAACCCAGAAGCTATTCAGCAAATGCAGCTTATTCATCAGCATATAGGTAGGAATAAGACCACCGCTGATAATCATTGTAACGATGAAGAAGAGCATAAATCCTTTCTTAAAGGGTAGGCCCTCCTGAGCTAAGGCATATCCCAGTGGTACCGATAGCGCCAGAGCAGCTATCACACCGAGTACGGTTCGAATCAGGGATATCTTAAGTCCTCCCAGAAAGCCGGTATAATTGATCAGATAATTATAAGCAGCTACAATTGGTTTTCTTGGTATGATTACGAAATAATTCCGGTCAATCATTTCCCCTTCCGATGTAAATGACATTCCCACCACATACAGAAAAGGGATAACACAACAAATAAGTACCAATATCAGAATTGTGCTGATGACGATCTGGTAAATAAGTTCTTCCTTGGACATCTTGATCCGGTTTGATCTTGGTGTTGTATGTATATTACTGCGCATAGGCTTCCTCCTATTAGAACATTCCTCTGCCTGTTACTTTCTTTGAGAAGGTATTCGACAAGATGATCAATACCATGCTGACTACAGCCTTCAGCATACTAACCGCTGATCCGATGCCGTATTGCATCTTCCCGAGACCCACTCGGTAAACCCAGGTATCGATTACATCGGCAACGTCATAAACAGCAGCATTATAGTACAGAAGGATTTGCTCAAAATCAATATTCAGGATGCTGCCCATAGCCATGATCAGAGAGAAAGTGATAACTGGGATCATCGCAGGAAGAGTAACTGCTTTGATCCTGCTTATAGGGCCAGCACCATCAATCTTAGCTGCTTCATATAATTCCGGATTAACACCAGTCAAAGCAGCAAAATACAGGATTGTTCCCCAACCGGCTTCCTTCCATATCTGCGAGCCTACCAAAAGCGGTATGAAGCTTTTGGAGGAGGTAAGGAAATCAATGGATTTCCCACCGTTAAAAATTGAAAGAATATTATTAATGAAGCCGTCACCGGAAAAGAAAGCAAAGACAATACCATAGATTACTACCCAGGAAAAGAAATGGGGAAGGTAAACAATGGTCTGGCTGATCCTTCTAAATCGATTGCTTTTTAGATCGAACATAATAATTGTCAGGATGATCGGAGGTAAAAATGTAAAGACCAGACGGGAGACACTGATCATCAGTGTATTGCGTACCAGCTTCAATATTTCCTTATCTGTAAATACTTCAATATAGTTCTCCAGTCCGACCCATTTTGCTCCGGCAATGGTACTACCTATCTTCATATCTTTAAAGGAGATCAAAAATCCCCAGAATATCGGAATATACTGAAAGATTATGTAATACGCAATTCCAACCAGAATAATCGGATACAGGATCTTATATTTCTTTAAGTTTTTTAATAAAGTATTTGATTTCTGTACAGTCTTACCCATCTCAATTTTGTCCTTTCCAATCATTATCAGAGTAGCTATATTATAGCAATTCAGGTATTTAACAACTACATAAAAGTATCAGTTTTAACCATCAAAAATTCAGATTTGCTACATTATGTTATTAATTGCTATAATCATCTAATCAGTCCATAATGCTTAAATATCCTTTAATCTTTTTATGTAATATCCAAAATAATTACTAATCACTTAAGATAACACTTTTCATTTTTATACAATTATAACAACGAAGCTTTTTCATGACTACACGAAAACCACAGCTGTTAACTATCAAAAATTCAGTTTTTTATTGTTATTTATTTGCCAATCATTTATAATCATATTTGTAGTCTATTCATACAGTAAGCCAGGAGGGAATTTCTATGATTTCATATGCAACCTTAGACAGACTATTGCATCAGATTGATCCGGAAGAGGAGGGATACAGGAATGGCACTTTGCAGTTTAATTTTAACGAGGATAATAGTGTTATCCTGAATGGGCAAAGGGTATCTGTAATTTCATTTGCCAAAGCAATTTTCCCCTTCGTCGATTCCCCTAATCCCAATATAACAATTGTAAAAACCGGCCGTTTCTTTCCGGTACCAATGCATATCCATCCCTGGGTGGAAATCGGCTATATGTATTCTGGTTCCTGTCAACATACTATCAAGGACAAAACCTATACCTTCACAAAAGGACAGCTCTATATTCTTGATTCGGACACCCCTCATGCAATCGGGTATTTAGGAGAGAACAACATCCATATTTCCATCGTCCTTGAGAAGCAGTACTTTACGGACTCCTTTTTTACGCGTTTTTCGGAAAACAGCATTCTTTCCAAGTTTCTGATCAACTCAATTTCAAAGCACACATCCCATGACAACTTCCTGCTTTTCAACTCTGAAAACAACCGGAGAATCCATACCTATATTGCTGAGTTATTGTGTGAGCATATTAACCCCTCCATTAATTCCGTCGACATCATAAATAACTATATCGCTCTTCTTTTTCTGGAGCTGGTCAATGTATATGAAACAGATCAGATCAAGCCGCAGCTTAATCATACGCAGAGCAATATACTACCCATATTAAAGTACATAGAAACCAATTATAAGACCTGCGATCTGAAAAGCACTGCGGCTTTCTTCAGTATGAACCCCAACTACCTGACCACTTTTATCAAGAAAAATACCGGCTATTCCTTTAAGCAGTTAATCCAACACCAACGATTCCAGTTCATTAACAGCCAGCTGCTGAATACCTCACTTCCGATTGAGACCATTGCTCTATCTGCCGGATATGAAAATACGACCTATTTCTATAAAAAGTATAAAGAAGCCTTTGGCTGCTCCCCTAAGGAATTTCGGGACAAACATAACAGCAAAGCCGGCAGGAATACCTGATGCCGGCTTTTGAATAGAAAGCAGAGTGTCAGCTTGCTCCACTTCATTGACATAAAAATGTAATTTAATATTGACATATCAGAACATATGTTTTATTGTTAAATTAAACCAATATAGGAAAGGGGATGTACTTAGTGT
>JAJUHH010000225.1 GCA_029267975.1 Clostridiales bacterium | reverse complement strand
GCCTCTACCTTCTTCCTGCCAATGGGCAGGCCCAAGAGCGCCTATATGAAAACCTGGATATCACCCCCTATGAAGGAAGCCTTCTATGGAAAGGGGAGGAGAAGCTCTTTGGGGCGGAAGGCGAGACGATCCTCTATCCGCAGAGTGAGGAACAGAGATTTATCCTGGACTTTGGCACGGAGCGGATCGGACAGTTAGAACTGTCTCTTGACGCACCGGAGGGCACGCTGCTGCAGCTCCATGCCTTTGAGATGCTGACAGACAATGGATTAAAGTACATGTCTTCCCAGAATACACTGGAATATCGCTGTCTGGAAGGAAGACAGCATTTTATGTCCCGCAGACGCAGGGGCTTTCGATATGTGCTGGTATCTGTGTCAGGACACCACAGACCCGTATCGATTGATTATATCCGGGTGAGGGAGACTCGTTATCCGGCAGAACCCTATGGTTTTTCCTGTTCAGACGAGAAGCTGAACCGCGTATATGATATGTGTATCAGGACTGCCCAGGTGTGCATGCTGGACCTATATGTCGACTGTCCCGGCTATGAACAAAATCCCTGGACGGGGGATGCCCGTGTGACAGCACTTGTGAATCAATTGAATTTTGGTGAAAGAGATTTTGAAGAGAAGTATTTGAGATTGATTGCGGAGTCCATAGAGGATGGCGTTTACAGGCTGCATCGTATGGGCCATCCTCTTTATCAGAATGGTCTGCATCTTCCCTGTGCCTGCTTCCCCACCTATCCGGAGGGCTGCATTCCGGTATGGTCCTTTCAATGGCTCCCGCAGGTGTGTGATCACTATGATTATACGGGGAATATTAAGCTGCTCCAGGAGGTATTTTATGCTGTCAAAGCTACCTTTGAGCGTTGCGAGAGGATGACCAATGACAGGGGCCTCTTTGCTATGCCCGGTGCCTGGAACCTGATTGAATGGGGCAACAATGACCTGTCCTTCTATGGAGAGGTGACCGCCAATAACGTGATGCTTTCCTATTGCCTTAAGAAATGGTCCTCTTTGGCGCAGCTGCTTGGAGAAAATGAGCTGGCAAGACATTATAAGGAGCAGTCAGAGAAGTATAAAGAAGCAGTAAACCGTTATTGTTGGAATGATCAAAAACGTGCCTATGTGGATACGGTCAGAGATGATTACGCCTATGAGCACTATGTAAGCTATATGAAGGAAAGAGGTATGGAGCTCTTGTCCAGAGAAGACTTCGGGACTCAGGAGAGAGTCAGCGTGCAAAGCAATACCATGGCAATCTTATATGACTGTGTGCCTGAGGAAAGACAGGCGGATGCTTCCAGGTTTTTATTAGATAACATACGCACTGGCGTCTATGTCTCCGGATCACCGGCCTTCAGAAGCATCGGAGAGCCGGAGGAGGAAGAGGCTCCGGGCGGATATGTACATATTGGTTCTCCCTTCTTTCTCTTTTTTGCTTTGGATGCACTTTATAAATTGGGTTATGATGATCTTGCTCTTCTGAGTCAGAGAAGGGATTGGGGAAATATGCTGGATTGTGGACTTCTTACCTGCCTGGAAAACTTTCCTAGCGGCAAAGACTGGTCCCGCAGTGTTGCCCATAGTTGGTCAGCTTCTCCTGCAGCCTTCCTGATGCGGGAGGTCTTGGGAGTAAGACCATTAAAGCCGGGGTACCGGGAGTTTACAGTTACACCAAAGCCAGGTGATCTTACCAGTGCCTGTGGAACGGTTCCCACACCCTATGGTCCCATACGTGTATCCTGGAGGAAGGAAGAGGATGGGCAGCTTGTGATTAGCTGTGAAGCGCCCAAGGAATGCGTAAGACGAGACATGGTTTGATAGTAATAAGAATAAATATGCGAATATATCCATGAATATATACACGTAAGAAAGAGGTCTGTGATGAAGAAAATAACATTTGGCACACCCGAGAAGATTGTGCCCTCCAACTATTGCCAGGGCTTTCATTATGAAGAGACTGAGGTTGCCTTTGATATCAGCAAATTTCAATTTAAAACGACACAAAGAGGATGCCTGTTGGAATTCCCTATTGCTTATGAAGAACAGATATTTGGTTTCGGACTACAGCTGAAGGGCTTTAACCATAAGAATCATAAGCTTGCCCTGCGCGCCAATTCCGATCCGGTTGCCTATTCCGGTGACAGCCATGCTCCGGTTCCGTTTTTTGTAACCAACAAGGGATATGGTATCTATTTTGACACTGCCAGGTACATAGAGGTATGCTGTGGATATGGTAAGAATAAGGACCGTATTCCTGTGGAGGACAATTCGATTATTGCTACGGCAGAGGATTTATACCGCAAGAACGGCCTGAAGGAAACAACGATCATGTCCGTGGAGATCCCTGTGGCAAAGGGTGTGGATATCTATATCATTGAGGGAGATAGCATAACAGACATCGTTGCCCAATACAACATGCTGTCCGGAGGCGGCTGTGAGGTTCCGGAATGGGGACTTGGGGTAATGTACAGATGTTATGCGAAGAACACTGGGGACCAGGTAATGGCTATGGCTGATTATTTCAGGGATAATGATATTCCCTGTGATATTATAGGGCTGGAGCCAGGCTGGCAGTCCTCCAGCTATTCCTGCTCCTACCTCTGGGATCCGGAAAGATTTCCGAATTACAGGGAAGTGGTAGAATACCTGAAAAAGAAGGATTATCATATTAACCTTTGGGAGCATGCTTTTGTCAATGCAACTTCTCCGCTCTATAAAAAACTACATGATCTAAGCGGAGATTATGAGGTATGGAAGGTGAATCATCCCGGACTTTGGCATGAAGCAGGCAAGGGATATTTTTGCGGAGCATCATAAAGAGTACTTGGTCAGTCTGGGAATTGACGGTTTCAAACTGGACGAATGTGACAACAGCGACTTTGTCCATGACTGGAGCTTCCCCAATTGTACGGAGTTCCCCAGCGGTATGGATGGGGAGCAATATCATCAGATGTTTGGTACCCTTTATATGCAAGCTATATTGCAAGCACTGGGAGACAAAGCCACCTTATCCCAAGTGCGCAATGCGGGAGCCTTAGCCGCAAGCTATCCCTTCGTACTGTATAGTGATCTGTATGATCACAAGGATTTCATCCGCGGTGTGGTGAATGCAGGTTTTTCCGGGCTGCTCTGGTGTCCGGAGGTTCGCCGTGCCAAGTCACGTGAGGATTTTATCAGACGTCTGCAGACAACTGTATTCTCTGTACAGTGTCAGATCAATTCCTGGTATTGTGAGAAAGCACCCTGGTTGGGCTTTGATTGTGAGGACGAGATCAGGAAGCTGTTCCAGATCAGAAAGAGCCTGGTTCCGATGCTGCAGGAAGCCTTTCAGCGTTATAAGAAGACTGGAATTCCTCCAATCCGTGCTCTGGTCATGGATTACACAAAGGATGAAAATACTTATCAGATCGATGATGAATATTTATTCTGCGAGCAACTGCTTGTGGCACCCATGACAGCGGACGATCATAATGAACGGCGAGTATATCTTCCTGAGGGAGAATGGGTGGACTACTGGACAGGAGAAAAAGCGCCGAATGGTTGGTTTAGTGTATGTACCGATAACATCCCGGTATATAAGAGGATGAAATAGAAAGGAAGGCAAATACTCCGCTTTGGAAGCCTTTGTCAGGATCTAAATATCTGACTACTGGTGGGGTGTTAACAGTAACCGGACTTTTTAATTTTGTGAAAACTCCTTGACAGTAATTAACCTTCTTTAGTACATTATGTATTATAATGACATATAAGCAAACTCTCTTTACTAAGACGCCCATATCTACCTGATCAATGTATCATCAGTGGAGATATAAGAGTAAAACATATTAGGAGGTAACACACTATGCCAATGATAGATATGCCCTTAGAGGAATTAAAAAAGTACAATGGATCCAGCCCCTGTCCGGCAGATATTGATGAATATTGGGATAAGGCAATCGCTGAAATGAAAGAGGTTGACCCCAAGATAGAATTAGTTCCGGCAAAGTTCCAGGTTCCTTTTGCTGAGTGCTTTGATCTGTATTTTACCGGCGTCAGAGGAGCAAGAGTGCATGCAAAATACTTAAGACCGAAGAATAGCAGCACAAAACATCCTGCCATTGTTGAATTTCATGGTTATGCAGGGAACTGCGGTGATTGGAACAGCAAGCTGAACTATGTTGCTATGGGATATTCTGTTGCAGCTTTAGACTGCAGAGGGCAGGGCGGATTGTCAGAAGATGTCGGAGGAGTAAAGGGGAATACCCACAAGGGACACATCATCAGAGGATTGGATGATTCTGCTGACAACCTCTTGTTCCGCCACATTTTCTTAGATACAGCACAGTTGGCAGGTATTGTGATGGATATGCCCGAGGTGGACGAGAATAGAGTTGGCGCTATGGGAGGTTCTCAGGGAGCAGCCTTAACCTTAGCCTGTGCATCCCTGGAGCCCAGGATTAAAAAGCTTGCACCGATCTTTCCATTCCTTTGTGATTATAAGAGAGTATGGGACATGGATCTGGCTAAGGATGCCTATGCTGAGCTAAGGGAGTATTTCAGGCTCTTTGATCCCTTACACGAGCGTGAAGATGACATATTTATGAGATTAGGATACATTGATCTTCAGAATATCGTGAAAAGGATCCAGGGTGAGGTGTTTATGAATGTGGCCTTAATGGACACCATCTGCCCGCCGTCAACACAATTTGCGGCCTATAACAAGATTACTGCCAAGAAATCTATGAATATTTATCCTGATTTTGGTCATGAGAATCTTCCCGGTGCACATGATAAGATTTATGAGTTTCTGATGGGATTATAAAGTAAATTAGTGATGATATTATATTGATGCCAATGGAATAAAGGATATATAAATACAAAGAAGACAGCTATCAATGAGATAGCTGTCTTTTTTGTATAAACTTATAACTCCTCCGATATTCCAAGCAATATAATTCCTAATATTACATAAAGAATGATAAGATATTGCTTCTTTGTCAGCTTCTCTTTTAAGAAAATACGCGACAGGATAATAGACACAATACTATAGGCTGAGATCAGCGGTGCTGCTATTATGGCACTTCCTGACATTGCAAAAACATAGAAGAATTGTCCTATGGTTTCAAAAATAGCAGCAATTCCCTTATCACCTTCCTTAATAAAACTAAATTTCTGCTTCTTGATCACGG
>JAJUHH010000224.1 GCA_029267975.1 Clostridiales bacterium | reverse complement strand
AGGCGGATCAGTTACTACAGCTTGATGGTGAGGAAGAATTTGTTGTTTATGCTGCACCTGTAGGGGTGATTTAGAATAACCGAAGGCTTATGCATTCTTAATAGAGGAAGAGACTGTTGCAGATGTATTATATCTTGCAACAGTCTCTTTCTTGTAAGTTAATATAGAAGGTAACAGTTTTTTAACACTCGAAGCTAGCTTAGAAGTTACCAGAACAATAGCAATAACTTTATGAAAGATTTAATATTCTTTTAGCGATTTCATCCCCTGCATCTGTAATATATCTGATTTTTGTATCACGTTCGGTTTCTCTGTTTGCTGCGAAGAGATCATCCCGGGATATGCTTGCCAGATCAAATTTTCTGGCACCTGCCATAAGCTGCTGCAAACCTGCCATAAGCTTGTCAGCCAGAGTCCAGACAGCAATGGCACCCAGAGGGATCTTCTTTATCTCATCGGCACCAACCTTATTCTTCACATCAAAGTATCCGGCAAATATCTCTTCCGGAGTAGAGCCGAATTCATCAAGAATATTCTTGGGCAGGCTATCCCAATTGCCATTTAGCAGTTCCCTTCTGTCGGGATAGAGGGCTCCTTCGATATTGGCACCAAGGAAGCCAGGGATCATAATCGCCCTTCCCATACAAACCAGCTTCGTAAAGGGAGCACCCAGAGCAAGAGCCTTAAAGATATGATCTTCTCTCGCCAGACCACCTGCGAAAGCCAGATCCACCACATCCATTCCTTTGGCTGCCAGGATCTGTGCATATTCATAAGCTTTGGAATGCAGCTGGATGGAGGGAACACCCCAGGACTCCATCATGTTCCATGGACTCATTCCTGTTCCGCCGCCGGAACCATCGATGGTAAGAAGATCAAGCTTGGCATCTGTCGCGAACTTAATGGCCATGGCCAGTGTTTCCATACCATAGGAACCAGTTTTTAAGGTAATTCTCTTATAACCAAGACTTCTCAGGTGGGAGATTGCCTCCATAAAGTCCTTCTGAACCTCATAATAGTTATCAAGATTGGTATAACCAAGGCGACTATGTCTTGCAAAGGCTTTGATTGCCCCCCTCTTAAAGGCTTCCTGAACCTCAGCCTTTGTAGGATCGGGATCCACAATATAGCCTCTTTCTTTTAAGAAGACAGCATAATCAAGGCTGCTAACCTGGATCTCTCCGCCGATATCCTTGGCACCTTGTCCCCATTTTAGCTCAATGATTACCTGATCCCCGTATTTTTCAATCAGATATTCTGCTACGCCATTTCTGGTATCTTCAACATTCATCTGAACGATAATCGCACCGTAACCGTCATAGTAGTTCTGATAGACCTCGATTCGTCTATCCAGCTCCGGAGCTTTCAATATCTTACCATTCTTGATCTCGGCTTGCCTGTCAATGCCAACAACATTCTCGCCGATTACGATAGGAAAGCCCACAATTGCTGCACCCACTGCAAAGGATTCCCAGTATTTCTGGGCAATAAAGGTTGAGCCAAGGGCACCGGTCATAATCGGAACGCGGGATTTTGTCTTGTAAGCCTTACCAAATTCGGTTTCCAAGGACACATTCGGGAAGATACAGTCATCCGCATCCCTGGACAAACCATTTGCAAGTCCATAGGCTCCGTAATTGTAGCCTTGAATTCGTAAGTTATTATAGGATACTCCCACATGATTAATATTGGAGCTGCCTGCCGTTATGGTTCCAAAATCTCTCGGATACAAGAGCTTTCGGCCTTTCATACTCGACATCCAGGTTTCACACTTACCTTTACAGTCTGCACGACATAAGGTACAAAGTCCGGATTCTGCCGGATTACCTCTGTTTGCGGTGTTAAGAACGTCATTGCTCTTCGGGTACTGAAACATGATTATCCTCCTTATGATATATGCGTACACCTTTGTACGCACAGTGATATTTGTTGATTAATGTTATTTTATCAGATGCTTCTTTGGTTTGGCAATAAAAATATTTATCGCGTTGCCGTGCTAAAGCGGCTTATGAATGAATAACGAATGAATATGTGAAGGAAAGCCTGCAGACTTCATAAATAAAGTGAGCCTGTAGAGTTTCATAACAACATAGCCTAAGGAATAATTTCCCACATATCCTGATCCAGATCTAATATTTCCGAGTAAAGGATATCACGATAATCAATTAAGGATTTTTCGTTCTCTGTGGTGGGCTGGAAGTCCTTTGACTGGAGTAAGCTGCTTTGTATGAACTCCCGAATACTCTCTTCTTTCAGGGTGGAAAGGGACTTATCCTTTATGATATGGCCGTTTGCAACGAAGAATAGTTTATATCCTCCCGGATAAGGAAGTTTTAGCAGGATGTTCTTATCTGACAGGTCCTGATATCTATTTAAAGCATATTTTATCTGGGTGAAGACCTGGATCAGATCACGGTACATAGAGGCTATCTCATATCGGTACTGCGCTGCTGCTTCCTCTAATTTCAACTGCAGCGCCTTATTTAGTTTTAGAATGTTTTCTTCCTGAGAGAAGAGCTCCAGGAACAGATTGCAAAGCTCCTCCCTTTCCTTTTGATCCAGTTTCACAGGGAAGAGATGATATTCAAATTCATAGCAGTCTCCGGATTTTTTGATGGGATAAAGGTTATTTAATCTTGTAATGAAGTCACTCAGAGCGTACTTGCTGCGAAAGGGACCAAAGCAGTCTTCCTCCCGCTCCTGAACGATTGACAATGGTTTGCTGGGATGATTAGGGTCCAGCTTAAGATAGACGTAATTTTGATCGTTCTTCATCTGGGCATTGAAGCGGGGCTTAAGCTCCTTAATCAGTCTGCATTCCAGCAATCTTGCTTCCAGATGGGTATCCGTAACGATATACTCAATGTCCTTAATGGAGGATACCATCCGGGTGACCTTCTCCCATTTCGGTGTGCTGACAAAATATGATTTTACCCGCTTTTTTAAGCATTTGCTTTTTCCGATATAAATAATATTGCCTCTTGCATCCAACATTTTATAGATTCCCGGAAGTTCCGGGATATGCTGTAGTTTTTCTTGAATCAGATTCGTCTCTGCCATAGGTTCTCCGTATACCGATCCCCTGATAAGAGGATATCGATGATTTAAGCTTAGTTATGTAATGCAGATGAGGGAAAGATCTGCATTAAAATAATAGCATAAAAGCGACAGCATTTACATAATTAATATTTGGCTTTCCAGGCTTCATTGAAAAATGCCAAGAGAAATGTTAGACTATAATCTGTGTGATATGGTAAAAACAAAGGAGAGTAAGGATTATGATCAACAGTGAGATACTTGAAATACGCAAGCAGTTTAAGCATGAAAATTGTTCTATTACAAAGGTAAGCGGCTGCTATGTGGACGGAGAGAAGACAATTAAAACGAAATTTACGGAGACCTTTCTGGGCATGCCGGAGGAAGAGACCTTCAAGTACTTTGAGATCTTTAAGAAGACCCTGTCTGGCACCATAGGAAAGAACCTGATCAATATGGAATTTCCCACGGAGACGGAATTTAACGGGGGACCACAGGAATGCTTGCTCCGTTTACGGGATAGTGAATTAAAGGAGGAAGCCTTACTGGATGATTTTTATCAGAAGGTAATTGACTTCTATGATTATACCGGTAATTATCTCATTTTATTAATCTATGCTGCTTATGATGTTCCTGGCAGAACCAGTGATAAGATACTGATGGATGATGCCTCTGATGAAGTATATCGCTATATTATGTGCTCTATCTGCCCGGTAAAGCTCTCTAAGCCCGGACTTAGCTACAATGAGGAAAGGAACCAGATCCAGAAACGGATTCAGGACTGGGTGGTAGGAATGCCCAATAACGGTTTTCTGTTCCCGGCTTTCAACGACCGCAGTACCGACATACATAGCATTTTATATTATGCCAAAGATTCAGAGGAACTCCATGATGATTTCGTTAGTCAGCTGCTGGGCTGCAAGGTGCCTATGTCAGCCGGTGATCAGAAGGAGACCTTCCAGGCCTTAATTAAGGAAACTCTGGGGGAGGATTGTGAATATGAAGTGGTGCGCAATATTCATGAAAAATTGTCAGAAATTATCGAAGAGCATAAAATAAAAGAAATAGCAGAACCTCTGACCCTCGACAAGAAGGAGGTAAAAAACATCTTCGCAGAAAGCGGTGTGGAGGAAGAAAAACTGGAGGAGTTCGATAGAACATATGATAAAATGGCCGGGGAAAATGTATCCCTACTGGCTGCCAATGTGATCAATACCAGAAGCTTTGAAGTAAAAACTCCGGATGTGGTGGTAAAGGTAAATCCGGAATGTATTGATCTGGTCCAGACAAAAATTGTTGACGGAAGAAAATGTCTGGTGATCGAAATTACGGATCAGGTCGAAATAAATGGAATTAATGTAAAACCCATATGATTTCTTTTGACAAATAAATTTAATTAGTAACATTATGTGACATTATACATATTATAATTATTGTAAAAGGTAATATTACCCAATATGAAAGGAGCAATTATAATATGTATACCAACAATCCAGGACCTGTAAAACCCGGCTGTGAAGCTGAGTGCAATGCAAGTGTGCTTAAATACGATACCCTGACGGGTGCCGACAATTATCCCTATCGTGGAGGAGACTTCAAGATTCCGAAGGTGCTTGCTGAATTCATTATTCAGATTGACTCTGAAGCAAAGGTAAGATTAAGCGAGCCAGCATATGAGATTAAGAGAATTGAGAAACAGGTATTCTTAACTCAGTGCAGATATATTCCTCCGACAGATAAGGTATTTATTGAAGGATATATCAGAAAGAACATTGAGTTCGCTACTAAGATCTGCAAGAGTAGTTCAGGAATATCCGGATCCATCAAAGATACCACAGTTCATATTCCGTTCAGAGTTTATACTAAGGTAGACTTTGATAAATGCCCTCCTATGATTAAACCTAATTTGCCTCCGACAGTAGCAAGATACTTTGATGCTAAAGCAATGGGCAAGAACATCAGAGAAGCAGACAGATCCAATATCGAATTCTTCAATGAGCCGGTATTCTGCGAGCTTGAATGGTCAGCAGTATTCGACGCTGATATTGATGAGAAGGGTACTCCGATCTGTGGCTTCCCGAATGAAGAGGAATTCCAGGAGTTCACTGACAAATCCGTTGTTTATCTGTGCATCAAGCTTCTTCAGAAGCAGCAGGT
>JAJUHH010000223.1 GCA_029267975.1 Clostridiales bacterium | reverse complement strand
GATTAAGGGAGCATGATACAGCGCCAAAACTGATCGCTGCGTCATCCCAGGATAAGGATATCAAGGAAATCATCACAAGCACCCCTAACAGCCTGCAGACATTTCATAGACCTGCCAGGATAAACAGACAGTTTGTACCGGCAGGACAGAGTACTCAGATGATTATCGGTGCTACTCAGGAGACGGATCTTCAGATCATGTCTGTTGCAGAGGCTTTATATGATAATTTTGATTTAAAGAGGGTATTCTACTCTGCCTTTATGAATGTCAATCAGGACAGCAGGCTGCCTTCCACAGAGTCGGGACCGCCGCTTCTGCGGGAACACCGCTTATACCAAGCAGATTTTCTGCTTCGTTTTTATGGTTTCCAGTCCAAGGAGCTGCTGGATGAAAAACGGCCCAATTTTAATATTTTGCTGGATCCTAAATGCGATTGGGCGCTCAGACATCTGGAGCTCTTCCCGGTAGAAGTAAATAAAGCCGATTATTATACCTTGCTTCGGGTTCCCGGCATTGGTACCAATTCGGCCCAGCGAATTATTATGGCGAGAAAATCCTCTGTACTTGATTTTGATGATTTAAAACGTCTGGGAATTGTTCTGAAGCGGGCAGTGTATTTTATTACCTGTAAGGGCAGAATGATGTACCCGATCAATATTGAGGAGAATTTTATTAGCAGACAGCTGCTTGCTTTAAAGGATCAGCTTCCTATGGGTATTGAGAAGGATATTACCTATAAACAGCTATCATTGTTTGATGATGTGAACTTTGCATCAATGCAGCCGCTTGGCTTTCAAATTGCCAAAGGTTAGCGGTAGAAGCTTGAGAGTGTTATCTTATAGGAGATGATTTAGGGATGACTAACAAGAGAATATTTCTTTGCGACGATTCAATAGACGGGATATTTACTGCTGTTTATCAGGCCTGGAGCTCCAGATTGGGTCACGCCAATGTTAAGCTGGAGGAGAAGTGTGAAGGCAGCAAGTATTCGAATATAGAGCTTTTTGCTGAATATGTGGTTGTCGATACCGATCTTACCCAGTCCTATAAGGTTGCGAAGGCAATCAGGGAAAAGATATCAGAGGAGGTTTATGAGATATGCTGCTTGGCAGCCATGTCTGACTACGGTGGTAAGGCGGACTTGATCTACCGCTTTTTAGTGTTAGGCTTTGCTGTAGGTTGCTCCATTGTTGAGCATTTAAGCAATGAAGTCGTCAATCGCATCTTTCGCATCAGTAAGAATGTTAATAATGAACACCACCACCTGCTGGGGTTTATCCGTTTTTCGCAATTGGAGAACGGATTACTTGTAGCAACCATCCATCCTAAGAATAATGTACTTTCGCTGATTACACCACATTTTGCAGACCGACTGCCCCAGGAAAGGTTTATTATTTATGATGGAGGCCGCAAGATAGCATCAGTTCATGTACCTGGAACTCCCTGGATGCTGGTACAGGTTCCCGAAGCGGATCAGAATAGATTTGGGGAACTGATGAAGTATGGTGACCGATACAAGGACCTGTGGATTACCTTTTTTGACAGCATAGCGATAAAAGAAAGAGAAAACTATAAACTGCAAAGAGGCAATCTGCCCATACGCTTCAGAGCAGATATGACAGAGTTCAATCGTTCCCGGCATTAATTTACTTTAATGAAGAAATTTGCATTATAGTATTTTCATTAGGTTATATGTGATATTAAGTGAATATATATTATTTCATTCCTAATGCATGAGTATTAAAAGAAATGGGACATTGGAGTGCATAAAGCATTTGAACTGAGGGATACTAATCCTGTAAAACCGAAATTTTATAGGAGGAGTGACAATGAAAAAGAGATTTATAGCTTTGTTAACTTTGTGCTGCTTTATCGTGTTCATGCTTACTGCATGCGCAGCCAATGATGACAATGGAACTACCACAGGAACAGTTACACCTACCAAGTCTGCAACAGCAACGATAACAGGGACAGTGAATAATAACACAGGTACCAACGGAACATCAACAGTGACACCTGCTACAACGGGCGGAACAGGAACAAACGGTACAGGCACAACAGGTACAGGGACAACTGGTACCAATGGTACAACAAACGGTACCGGAGGTACGACCGGTGGAACAAATGGAGGAACTACCGGAGGAACTACCGGTGGTACAACAACCAGATAGCTGCAATTACATTTTTGAGATTAATCAAAGAAAAGGCAGGCATAGATGGATTTAATCCTATCAATGGCCTGTCTTTTATTCATTTATACAATGAATGAAATCATTTATGATGCAATGCACAGTCTTTGCATAATCCGGTGATCTGAATCTGATGATCCTTAATGATAAAGCCTTCTTCCACAATAGCATCCTCGATGGCATGAATGGGGCAGGCAGGAAGGTCAAATACTTTTTTACAATCATCACATATGATAACGTGTTTATGTTCATTGCGGTCTGCCTTGATACGATAAAATACCTCGTTGTCGGTCAGGTGATATTTATCGATCAGACTCTGACCAAGCAAGGCATCAATGGTCCGATAGATGGTAGATTTTGCAATCTTCGGAAGCTGATTGACCAGCTGCGCATAGATTTCATTGATAGACATAGGGCGATCTGCTTCCTTCAAAATTGCTAATATGAATTGTTTTTGCTTTGTATTTCTTTGTGTATCCATACGACTCTCCAGAGATTAAAGATGATCATTGATAAGTTCATAACGCAGATAGCTGCCCTTGTTTCTCTGACACTCTTCAACATATTGCATACCCAGGCTGACAGCAAGCCCTTCAGACCGCTTATTCACCCGATCGATAAGTACCGTAAGGACAGGTATGGCAAGCTGTTCAAAGGCGTAGCTGATGACAGCGCTTACAAATTCCCTGGCGTAACCTTGCCCTTGATACTTTGGATCCAGCAGATATCCTATTTCATAGATTTCTTCCTTGTGCAGAAGCTTGTATTCAATGCCGCATTGTCCGACTAAGAGGCCGCTATCCTTGAAAAACACACCCCAAAGTCCATAGCCATAATAAGCATAAACCTGCTCGATATAAGCCTGTAGTTTTTTTCGCTCTGTGTCAAGGTCATCGCTGAAATCTTGAAGATAGGCTTTGATTTCCGGCTGTCTGTAGATATCAAATAAGGCATCCATATCGGATAGTGACAGCTCTCTAAGTATAAAATGTTCCGTTGTCGCTATGGTTAGCGGTTCCTTATGAGCCCTTTGATAAATTCTGTTGATGAAAGCATAATCTATCTCATCAAAGCCTTCCACTAAGATAGCCGCCTTACTCAGGTCCTGGTTTCCTGAATTCGGGTTGATAAAACCGATGGAAGGAATTCCTGCTGCGGCAGCTGCGCAGACTCCGTGATGGGAATCCTCAATAACGATACACTCATCGGGCTGGACTCCTAACTGCCTGGCGGCCAGCAAAAAGATATCCGGAGCAGGCTTTGGATGAGCAACCATAGAACCGGACACATAACCAACAAAGTACTCGGTTATGTTTAATGTACGCATAACCTCCTCAATGGCTTCCGGGGAAGAGGAGGAGGCTATAATTAATTTTATGCCATGAGAATGCAGATCCTTCATAAGATCAATAATGTAAGGGATCACAGTATAACCTTCGGTCTGCACAAGATAATTTTTACTGTGATTGATGGCCTGAAGCAGTTCCTCAGGGCTATACGAGAGCTGATAATCTGCGATGATCTTCTGGCACATAGAGTATGTGGTACAGCCAACAAATTGGTAGATGTAAGCTAAGGTTACGGGAATATCATATTTTTGCAATGCCAGGACAGCCGCCCTTGCATGCAGCGGTTCACTGTCAATGATAACGCCGTCCATATCAAAAAGTACAGCCTTCAGCAATTCATTATCCTCCGGTTATTCCTTTGTGTTTCCGGACGGAAGCAATCCACTCTTGCACTTGTCCGAACGATTATGTGTGTATAAGTATACATCTTTTTTACTGCTCTTTCAAGTCTGGGGGATACTGTGCTATAATATGGCATATGCAAGCGATTACTTTGTCTCCCGGTCCAGCAGCCTTTCAAAGAAAAGACCCGTTAGGAACCAGACCGGAGCATAATCCAGTCGTATCACACCTTTAATATTCAGCTTTGCCTTACTGTAATCCCATGGACAGGCACCAAATTTTTTTAAGATCATTCCGGTGATGAATTCCGTAATGTAGATAAATAAAGCGTATACACCTCCTCGAAGCAGTGTGCCACGGTGTTTTATCTTATTACAGATCGGCAATAAGCAAGCAGCCATACCGTAGATGGGAAACATCCAAACAGAGGTACGACAGGATAATTTTCTGTCATTATGTTTTCGTAGTGCATCCAGTCCGGTCCAGAAGCACTCCATACACCATCCACAGAAGCCGCAGAGGATAAAATTTTGGACAAATAGTTTTTTCATAAAAATAGTATTCATCGTTCAAGCTTTCCTATGCAAGGGAAGGAGCGATTTCATAGAATATTTAGAAAGGCAGAGGACTATATGGAAATAGAGCGTAAATATGCCATCCGGCAGATGCCGGAAGAACTCACAGCATATCAGAGTAAGAAAATTGAGCAGGGATATCTGTGTAATGATCCGGTGATCCGAATCCGAAAGAGTAATGATGACTTTATTCTAACCTATAAATCAAAGCGTGGAATAAATCCCTATACCAAAGAGGGAGCAATTGTTAATCAGGAAATAGAGCTGCCATTAACAGAGAAAGCATATCTGACACTGAAAGAAAAGATAGAGGGGAATATGATCTATAAAACACGATACCTGATTCCTCTGGAAGGCGGGTTAAAAGCGGAGCTTGATATATTCGAGGGGCAGCTATCCGGACTTGTATTTGCTGAAGTGGAATTTCCTGATCCCGAAACTGCGGATGCCTTTGTGCCCCCGGCCTGGTTTGGCGAGGAACTATCCCAGGATAAGCGATTTTCCAACTATCGTTTATCAAAGCTAACCTCCTATGAGGATTTAAATTTGCAATAATTATAATGATCTACCAATTATTATGCACAGAAGTTGCTTTCTTTCTATGATTTGTGGACAGGATTTGTGGACAGCCTGCACTACATAGTGCCTGATTTTACTTAAAATCAGCTGTGGAATGCAGGTTATTTCTTTTCTATACATTTTCAACATCTGCTAGTCCTATTTAAATGGATTGTCCTGTTTATTTTAGTTTGCCCTGTTTCTTTGGATTTTTTTGGTAAAATGAATACT
>JAJUHH010000222.1 GCA_029267975.1 Clostridiales bacterium | reverse complement strand
CTTAGGCTCTGTATTTTAGAGCCTTACGTACAGAGTACGTGTATCAATCTAAACTTAAGGTGATATTTCGAAACACGTACTCTCTACGTCAACGCAACTAAGCGAAAGCGGCTCCCGCAGGAACCTTGTCCAGAAGCTTAACATTTGTTGGGGTGTGAACAGTCATCTCGTAGATTTTATGCAATGTTTCCGCTCTCTATTTCCTTGACAGAGTTACTTCGAAAACCTTATACTTTAAGGTATTCGCAGTAATTTACACAATAATTACTCAGTAATTTACACAGTATTTTGTAAGCCGCGTTTTCCTGATTGCGCGGAGAAAGGTAGTATCATGACAGAACATAAAACCTTTGACTTACTTACCTTAGGCGAAATCTTACTTCGTCTCTCCCCTCCCAACAACGAAAGACTGGTTCGCGGGGATATGCTTCAGAAGCAAACCGGTGGCGCCGAGCTAAATGTTGCTTCCGGTGTATCCATGCTGGGGCTTCACACGGGTATCATCTCAAAAATCCCGTCCAATGATATCGGTTATTTTGTAAAGAATTATATCCGCTTCTGTGGTGTCAGTGATGATTATCTGGTCTATGATGACAGAAAGGAAGCCCGCCTGGGTATCTATTACTATGAGAACGGTGCTCATCCAAGGAAACCAGGCATCATCTATGACCGATTAAACACCTCCATGCGTACCCTCACTCTGGAGGATATTCCTGAGGAGATCTATTGCAGCACCAGATGCTGCCATACTAAAGGAATAACTCTGGCCCTGGATGAGAATACAAGAAAAAATGCCATTGAGATGATTAAGAATTTCAAGGAACATGGTTCCCTGATCTCCTTTGATGTAAATTTTCGTATGAATCTATGGAATGAAGAGGAAGCAAAGCGTTGTATCGATCAGATACTTCCCTACATCGATATATTCTTCTGCTCAGAAGATACCGCCAGGCTGACCTTCAAAAAAGCAGGTAGTGTGGAAGAAAATATGAAGAGCTTTACGCAGGACTATCCAATCTCCATCGTTGCAACCACGCAGCGTATCGTTCACAGTCCGAAGATTCATACCTTTGGCTCTATTATTTACAATGCCAAGGAAGACAGATATTACACTGAAGAAGCCTATCAGAACATTGAAGTAGTAGACCGTATCGGCAGTGGTGATGCCTATATCTCCGGGGTATTGTACGGCCTCCTTGCCTATGACTTTGATTGCCAGCGTGCCTTGGAATATGGGAATGCAGCAAGTTCTGTAAAGAATACCATTCCCGGAGATCTTCCATCCTGCAGCAAAAAGGAGCTGGACCAGATAATCGCAAGCCACAAGCAGACCGGAAAACAGACAGAGATGAATAGATAATTATTAATAATGATATAAATATGAATAATAAAAGCCTTCCAAGTATTTTCGGTAGGCTTTTACCTTTGTAATCATACTTGTGGCTATAATCACTCTTGTCAGAAATAATAAGCAAAAGAAATAGCCGCCAGATCCCAGCAAAGGTTAAGCGGCTACTTCTGTAACTAATTTAACTTATTGTTCGCGGGTATTAATAAAATTATTAATATATCACACAAGCTTTTTATTCTAATGTATAATCGCCATCTTTATTGCTTAATAATATTGCATATACTGAAGCTTATATAAGCCCTGTAATCTCCATGTCTATATATCACATTCAATAATAGTATCATACGGGAAGCAACAAATTCATTATATTCACTACTCATTTCTTTACATTTTAATTCGAGCTTTTATTTTGACATGTATTCCCCATTTAAGGAGGATTAGAAGTTACAGATTTAATATTTGTTATAGTTTTGGTATTTAGATTTAGTAAGTAGTAAATAGAATTAATTTAGATTTAAGGCATCTACTTTTGTAGGTGCCTTTTTAATTCAAAATTATTTCAGAGGAAGATATAAATATTATTATTATCCAATATATAAATAATAATAAGAAATCTGATAGTAAAGAAAAAAGGCTCCCAGGACATACCCTGAAAGCCTTGATTTTACTATAATTATTCTACAGGAATGATTTCCTTCTTGTTGTAAGAACCACAAGCCTTACATACTCTATGAGGAACCATAAGCTCACCGCACTTGCTGCACTTTACTAAGTTGGGAGCGCTCATCTTCCAGTTTGCTCTACGGCTATCTCTTCTAGCTTTGGAATGTTTACCTTTAGGACAAATAGACATTGTCACACCTCCTTAAAATTGTTGAAGATATCTCGGATTACTGACATTCTGGGATCATAATCATGGGTATCGCAGTCACAGGTCTTCTCATTAAGATTGGTCCCGCAAGCCTTGCAAATGCCTTTACAATCCTCGCTGCACAGCAGCTTCATGGGAAAGTCGATCAGGATCTCATCATAGATTAATATGTCTACATCCAGATTGTATCCAATGATATAATTTGTTTCATCCAAACTGTCTGTTCGCTCTTCTTCTGTAAGATTAAAATCCACTTCCTTTGAAATCTCAAGGTGCATGGGATAGATAATCTCCTTCAAACATCTGCTGCAGAACAGTTTCAGGGAAATATTCGAACTGCCCTCGATTAAAACGGTCTTGTTGCCAAGATTTGTGATAGTTAATTCTACCGGGTCCTTATGAGCAAATTCATAAGTTTCACCCTGGTATTGAAAACTCTCCAGCTCTAAGGGGGCACTGATTCTTGCCACTTTATCCTTGGTGGTCATAATTTCTGACAAAGATATAAGCATTCTGTAATCTCTCCGAATATCCGCTGCATCACCGAATAATTTCGGTCGCACTTCTTGTATTATAACTACTGTGTTATTATTTGTCAACGAGAATTTCGATATTCTTCGTCTTAATTACAGCAGCGCTACAGTTTCTCTGGCAATGGTTAATTCCTCGTTGGTAGGAATAACGCATACCTTAGTTCTTGAATCGGGAGTTGTGATCACAGCCTCCTGACCTCTTACCTTGTTCTTCTCAGCATCAAGGGTAACACCCAAATAACCCAGATATTCGCATACGGTAGCACGAACCTTGCCATCGTTTTCACCAACACCTGCGGTAAATGCAATCACATCCACACCATTCATGACGGCAACATAGGAACCTACGTACTTTGCTACAGTATAGCAGAATACTTCAAAGGCCGCCTGTGCCTTCTCATTTCCTTCATCCATCGCTGCATTGATGTCACGGAAGTCACTGGATACCTCAGACATTCCTGCTACACCGGACTGCTTGTTCAGCAGGTTCATAATCTGCTCAATAGTCTTATTCTCCTTCTTGGCAATGTACTCAATAATAGAAGGATCAATGTCACCGCTTCGGGTACCCATAACAAGACCTGCAAGAGGAGTAAAGCCCATACTGGTATCAACGGATTTGCCGTCCTTTACAGCTGTGATGCTGGCACCGTTGCCCAGGTGGCATACGATAATCTTGGAGTTGTTAATGTCAAGTCCGGTAAATGCAGCTGCACGCTTGGACACATAGCTGTGGCTGGTTCCGTGGAAGCCATATTTACGGATCTTATAATTCTCATAATAATCAAAGGGCAAGCCATAAAGATAAGCCTTCTGAGGCATGGTCTGATGGAAAGCAGTATCAAATACAGCTACCATAGGAACATCCTTCATTAAGCTTTGGCAAGCGCGGATACCGATAAGGTTTGCAGGATTATGCAGGGGTGCAAGATCATTGCAATCCTCAATCGCCTTAATTACTTCCTCAGTAATTAAGGTAGAAACAGCAAACTTCTCTCCTCCGTGAACAACTCTGTGGCCTACTGCACCGATCTCATCTAATGACTTTATTACACCGTGTTTTGCATCGGTAAGGGCATCAATTACCATCTTAATCGCAACTTCATGGTTCGGCATGGTTGCTTCGATTACGACCTTCTCCCCATTACTCGGTGTGTGCTTTAAGTAGCTTACCTCAAGACCGATACGCTCGCAAAGACCAACTGCAAGTGCCTGCTCGCTCTCGGAATCAATCAGCTGATATTTCAGGGAAGAACTACCGCAATTAATAACTAATACTTTCATGGTTTTATATTACCTCTCTTTATAAATAATGTTGATGATTTCAAAATCATCCCATTTTATCTCGACTGTAGCGCATGTGGTTTACGAATCTGAGTTATACTGGGAAGTCTCTTACTGTGCCTGTACGGCTGTGATTGCAATAACACCAACGATATCATCTGCTGAGCAGCCTCTGGACAGGTCATTTACAGGTCTTGCAATACCCTGTGTGATGGGACCATAAGCTTCTGCCTTCGCAAGTCTCTGAGCCAGCTTGTAGCCGATGTTGCCTGCATCCAGGTCAGGGAAGATAAGAACATTCGCCTTACCAGCAATCTCACTGCCAGGTGCCTTAGAAGCACCAACACTGGGAACGATCGCTGCATCCAGCTGGAACTCGCCGTCGATCTTGATGTTCGGATATAATTCCTTTGCTATTCTGGTTGCTTCTACTACCTTATCAACATCCGGATGAGATGCACTTCCTTTGGTAGAATGAGAAAGCATAGCAACAATTGCTTCTTTACCAACTAACTGCTCGAAGCTCTTTGCACTGCTGCCTGCAATTGCAGCCAATTCTTCAGGGTTCGGGTTCTGAACAAGTCCGGAATCGGAGAAGATAAAGGTTCCGTTTTCACCAAATTCGCAATTGGGTACAACGATAACAAAAAATGAAGATACCAGCTTTGTATTGGGAGCTGTTTTAAGAATTTGTAAGGAGGGACGAAGTGTATCGGCTGTAGAGTGAACTGCGCCGGATACCATACCGTCAGCATCTCCTGCTTTCACCATAGTTACACCAAAATAGAGGTAATCATTTGTTAAAAGTTCCCTTGCCTGCTCGGGTGTCATTCCCTTGCTCTTTCTTACCTCTACCAATAAATCAATATATTTTTGAAGCTTGTCCGTATTATTCGGATCAACAATTTCAGCTCCAGCCAGGTCAAGCCCCTGTGCATCCTTTAATATCTGCTCTTTGTTACCAATCAGAATGATCTTAGCAAATCCCTCTGCCATTGCTCTGCTTGCAGCTTCCAGAGTCCTTCTGTCATCAGACTCCGGCAATACAATTGTTTTAATGTTTTGCTTTGCTCTTTCCTTGATACCATCAATAAAACCCATGATGTACTCCTTTCATAACACCTTTCATTTATTATTTAATATAACTATTAGAATAACTTAAACCAATAGTTTTTATTATAAAACATTACAATAATGGATACAAGTATAAATTTGATGAAAAATGGGT
>JAJUHH010000221.1 GCA_029267975.1 Clostridiales bacterium | reverse complement strand
GGTGGATAAGTCCTTCATCGATCATATCAATGGCAGGAATAGCAGCAACTTAACCCAACATATTATCACTATAGGTAAGAGCATGGGGATGTGTGTAGTCGCAGAAGGTGTAGAGAAAGAAGAACAGCTAGAGTATCTTATGGACCATGACTGCGATAAGATCCAGGGCTACTTATTCAGTAAACCCTTACCGGAACGGGAGGTTATTGAATTGGTAAGAAGCAGGTACCAAGAAGCCCCCTTAAATGAAAGTTAGGCTTAAATTTATGCGTTAAATGTAACAAAAATCTGCAAAGACAAATATACATTCATATAGGAAGAAGGCTGTTGCATTACGTAAATAGTAAAGACGAAGGGATACACGATGTCCCTTCGTCCTCACTGTCTTATGACGCAACAGCATTGTCCTAAATTATGATGTTTCTTCTTCCAAACGGGCCAAGTATTCCATAGCCTTATCATTGCTGTCCTGGCACATTTCCTGGGATGGTCTTAAGCTGGAACATACCGCCGGACGCAGAGGAGATCCGAAGAGCTTGCATAGATTATCCTCTGACAGCTGGATACAACGTACTCCTGCGGGTTTCCCCTTTGGCATACCGGGAATCGGCGAAGATATGCTTGGAGCGATACAGCAGGCCCCACAGCCAGGCCGGCAATTGATTTTATGTTCTGTCATGTTGTTGAACCTTTCACGGATGATAATATTTTATAAGTCCTTGATTATCTTATCTTGTACTTCTCTTTGTTTTACCTGACCTGGATTTTCTCCTGGACCTCTTCCTTCTCTTGTGTGTTGCTGTCCGGTAAATCATGATCACAAGTATCAGAAGTAGTACGCAGACGATAACATATACTGTGCTTCCGATATTATTGGGTTTTTTCAGTAAGGATACAATATCAATGCTGTCATCAATATTCTTCCTTCCCTGGGTTGCACCATAGTAAGAAGGAATCCGCGATACCCCCTTCACCTTATCGAAGGACTGCAGGTATTTGACAAGTGCATACCATTCCTTTAATTCTTTCTTTACTTCTCCTGACTTATCATAAATGATATGATCCTCATAGTTTGTGATAACATTTCCGTCCTGATCCTTTGGAACCAGTGACATCAACCCATAGGATTTGTCTCCGACGATGGAGAGCATCTGGGCAGAATAGAGATTGCATACGACCCGGTATAGCTTGGTATCATCAATCTCCGTAAGTGAACCATCTTCTCCAGCCAGTTTTGTATCGATTACTTTATTGAATATCAGCCTATGTGGATTAAAGGTGAAGTTTACTCCCGAGAGATAGAGCTGGGCCTCTTCCATCAGGGGGGTGATGGAGGCATCCACTTCGCAGACCGTCTTAAGCTCTTTCCCTGTAATGTAAACCGAGATTAAGGGATAACCCGGCATTTTGTCTGCTCCGATCCCCAGGGAGCTGATGCTGAATGCATCGGCAACGGTAAGATCTCCTTTAAAAATGGTTCCCCTGATGGTACCACAGGGAACAATTGCAGCCGCAATGGGTATATAATCCTCCTGTTCCGCTTCCTTAACGGCATAGATGTAAGCATCACTGATCAGATTACCGATGGTTGACTCCCCGTGTACTGCAGACAGCTCCTCCGGTGTCTGGAAGTTGATATCTGAAACTGTCACTACTTCCGATAAGGACAAAGCAAACATATCAAAGTATTTTCGCTGGGCAATTGCCTCATATTCCGCAACCTTTGAAGCGATTGTCTCATCTTCGGCCAGCCGCTCCGTAATCGGTATCAGCTCATAGCTGTCAAGCTTCCACTCATCGGAAGATGTTTGACTCATGGTTGCCGCTCCCAGATATCTGCCATAACTTCCAGCGGAGCCAATAACGGTGTTTCCTACAAGAATAGGCTCTGTGAGTGTGGTATGGGTATGTCCGCTGACGATCATATTGATTTGTGGTACTTCCTTTGCCAGTATCTCATCTTCTGACTTTTTAACATCCGGGTCAGTACCGGAATGGGAGAGGCAAAGGATGAAGTCAACCTTTTCCTGCTCCTTCAGTATCTTAACTACTCTTTTGGCCTGTTCGACCATATTGCCAAAGGTAACCTCCGACATGGGAGCCATGCTCGCTGCCTCCTCCCCCATCAGTCCGAAGATACCGATCCTAACGCCACCTCGCTCTATGATAGTATAATCATAGGCTCCGTAGGTCTCCAGAGCTTCCTTCAGCTCCTTCACGCTATCCGTCATATTACCGGCCTCATCTACCGGGAACTCAATGTTTGACTGAACCATAACCGGCAGCCTCTCCTTGCTGGCAGCCGCTGATGTTAAGCTTGCTGATAAGCCATCAGGACGGTAATCAAACTCATGATTGCCAAGGGTTGTGACATCAAAGCCCATGGCCCCCATAATTCGAAGCTCAGGTGAGTCGCTTGCAAATATGGTCTGAAAACTAGTTCCCATAGAGAAATCGCCGCCATCCACCAACAAGGCCTCCGGCTCTTTTTCTCTCCATTCTTTGATGGCCGTCATCAGCCTGGCATAGCCCCCGAGCCTCACAACCTCCCCCTCTTCCACTGCCGGGAAGGGAAGCAGATTGTCATGCAGGTCGTGGGTAAATAATATGGTTACCTTGTCACTCTTTTCCTGGGCATAGGTATAGGTATCCTGAGATCCATAGACCAGAAAGACCAGCCCAAGAATAAGTACTGCAAGTAATTCTAAGATTTCCTTCTTTCCCCTGTGAAGCAAATGCTGATTATCCCTTTTCCTCATCCTTCCTACTCTCCCCCAATAATTAATAACATATGATAGCTCGCTTGGATTCACGCCTATTACATGTTATTTTAGCATGCCCAAATCTATCCATCAAGTCATGATTCTTCCAAGTGCTGATATCCTCCATAGCCCGATCTATGAGCTGGGGCCCGACCAGGAGTAAACCAGGTGCATCAACAGGCAAAGGCTGGCCGCTGCACTGGATACAAGGATAAAAGAAGCGGGCTGACGCATACAATTAAGCTGCGGCAGCCCATAACAGAAGTTATTCCTTATTTATTCTTAAAAAACTGAGGCAGATATTCTTTATGGGCCTCCAGTAATTCATCCAGTACCTGAACGGCAATTTTCTGGGAACCCACAAGAGGATTGATCATCATTGCCAAAAGTGCTTTATCATAATCTCCGGTGACTGCTGCTTCACAAGCTGCAAACTCAAAGGATTTGATTTGCTGAACCAGACCTTTCACTGCCTTGGGCAGCTTCCCCACAGCAACCGGGATCGGGCCGTTCTTGGTTATGATGCAGTTCATCTCTGCCACCTCATTGTATTCCAGTTCGTCCAGCACCCCGCAATTGACGGTATTTACTACCTGAATATCCCTGCTGTCATTATAGATGGAACAGATGAGGTTGCAGGCTGCATCACTGTAGTATGCACCGCCTCTTTCCTCCAGCTGCTTGGGCTTAACCTTCAGGTTCTCATCCTGGTACAGCTTAAAAAGCTCCTCTTCAATCTTTTTCACCTTTTCTGCTCTGGTACCATTTACTTTGTAGTGCTCGATTGCCTCCTCAAGATATTCCTTGGCCATATAGTAATATCTGTGATAGGAGCAGGGGATAACGCCTAATTGCTTAATAAAGCCGGCATTCCATTCAATTCCTGTAATATTTTTCACCGTCTGATTGCCCCAGCCCTCGATTACCTCATCAATCACATTCTTTCCGTCCACATATACTCCTGTGACAAATACCATATGGTTTAAGCCACCAAAGGTAACATAGACCTCTTCCATGGGACGGTTTAGCTGTTTGGCAATTGCCTTCTGCATACCGATGGGAATATTACATAAGCCAATGGCTTTCTTTTGATTACTGTAGCGGTTAATTGCCTCTGTCACCATTCCCACAGGGTTGGTGAAATTGATCAGCCAAGCATCCTTACATAGCTCCTCCATATCCTTACAGATATCAAGTATCACCGGAATCGTCCTTAGTCCCTTGAAGAGTCCTCCTGCTCCGTTCGTTTCCTGTCCCAGCATACCATGACTTAAGGGAATCCTCTCATCCTTGATCCTGGCATCCAGTAAACCCACCCGAAGCTGGGTTGTGACAAAGTCTGCATCCTTTAATGCTTCCCTTCGATTTAGGCTTGTAAAGATCTTCATAGGAACTCCTGCCTGATCAACCATTCGCTTGGCAAGATTGCCCACGATCTCAAGCTTATGCTTTCCCTCTTCTATATCCACCAGCCATAGCTCACAGACCGGAAGCTTATCATAACGCTTGATAAAGCCTTCCACCAATTCCGGGGTATAGCTGGAACCGCCTCCTATGGTAACAATTTTTACTCCATCCTTCATGTTTTACTCACCCATTCTTTCATAGCTATATTATAATGTGTCACTCTATCATGAATTTATTACGTGTCATGTGCCATACTGCTTTAGATAATTGACCAGTGCTCCTATTTTACCTGCATGATTGCCCAGGCTGCAGGCTTCAATAGCTGTATATTCCTCCAAATGCCTAAAGATATGATATACTCTTGCTCGCAGTTCACGGATAAATCTCTCTTGGGTACTGATGCCACCACCGATCAATACCTTCTCAGGATCAAAGCTGACAGCTATATTGCCTACCACCATAGCCAGATCCTCAAGCCATTCTTCATAGATTTCCTGTATTACCGGCTCATCCAGATGATCAAACACATATTTGCCATCCACCTTTTGACCCAGGGCAGCACTGCTGCGGGCTACTAAGGCGGAGGTTGCCGATGCTGCTTTATAGCTGTCTATATTCGAATGATGCTCACGGCCGATCATGGTAAACCCAAATTCGCCTGCCTTATAATGACGCCCCCGGAAAAGCTCTCGGTTATGGATAATCGCTCCTCCAATTCCTGTTCCCAAGGTAACCATACAGAAGTCCGAGCAGTCTTTCCCAGCCCCCACATGCAGCTCTGCCAGGGCAGCACAATTACTGTCATTTTCAATTGCTACAGGAAGTCCCGTATGCTTATGCAGCTCCTCCTTCAGATTATATGCCCTGAAGTTCTCACCTACACTAAAGTCGGTATTGGCTCCGGTAACCGGATCGATAAAGCCTCCGATACTGATTGCCACACCCTGTATATCGCAAATCTCATCCTTTACGATCCCGATTAACTGCTTAAGAAACATCTCCGGCTGCTTTTGTGTGGGGACTGACCTGGGCTCTTCCTCCCTAAATTCCTGATCCATGATGCCATATTTGATAAAGGTTCCGCCGATATCCAATGTAATATATCGTTTCATTTT
>JAJUHH010000220.1 GCA_029267975.1 Clostridiales bacterium | reverse complement strand
GAAAGTCCAGCGGTGTTATGTCAAGAGATAAATGAAATAAAAATCATGTATATTTGACTCATTTGCCAAAAAGCGCAAAACACCCACCTAAGCCCTGTCGACCAAGTTTTTGAAAAATGAGCAGGGTGACTAAATCAGCAGAGAGATTTCTCTATTCTGCTAGACGATATAGGCGATTGTCTTTAAGCAGTGTAAAGACTAACCGCACAAATTTACGAGCAGTTAATGCGAGTGCACGTTTGTGTTGGTATCTGTTCACCTCTTTGTACTTTTGGTGATAGAAAGCTTTGTACTCCTTGTCGCATCTTACAAGTGAGAAGGCAGCTTCACACAGATAATATTTTAAAAATCGGTTTCCAGATCTGATGAGTCTTGTGTTTTGGGCTTCAAAATCACCAGACTGGTGCTGTGTCCAGGCAAGACCAGCATACTTAGCTAATGCAGCCTGGTTTTCAAAACGATTGATATCCCCAATCTCAGCCATGATTCCGGCTGAATAGACAGGTCCAATACCTGGTATGGAAATCAATACGTTTGGCAGGAGTTCCATCTGGGCAGCGATTGCCTTGTCAAACTCCTTGATTTGAGATTCCAATGCCTTCATCGAGGTTATGGATATAGAGAGCACCTGATTTATAGAGTCATTTACCGTCTTAGGTAATCGGTAAGAACTTCGGGCAGCTTTCTGAATGGCTTTGGCTACCGCATCTGGATCAGGAAAGCGGTTCTTTCCTTTTTCGATGATAAAAGCGGTCAGTTCTTGTAAGTCCATATATGCCAGTGCTTCCGCAGATTCGAATTCATCGTAGACAGCAAGGGCAGTGGTACTGAAGGTATCCGAAAATACCTTCTCCTGTGTCATGGTTGAATACTTCTTGAACAGCACATTCATAAATCGTTGTTTTTCCTTGGTGAGGTTGGTAACAGCGAAATAACGTGCTCGTGTGAGGTTTTGAAGGGCTTTGTAGTGATAGTCCCCTATGTATACCTCTTTGTTGATTCTTCCAAAACGCAGGCAGTCAGCAATGACAAAAGAGTCAACCCAATCATTCTTTGGAAGGTCGTTATAAGATTCTTTGAATTTATTGACCTGCTTAGGATTGAGGACATGAATCTTTCTGTTAAAGGATGCAAGAGCTGCATCTTCCCTAAGAAAATACACAAGGTTATCACCATAGACAGAGGTTGATTCAAGACCTATGGATACAGTATCAAGGGATTCAGAAATTAAAGCAGAACAGATTCTTTTTACCAACTGAGTAGAACCATCATGTGAGTTTGCAACAGAGAAGTTACTGTGCTTGTCACCATTAGGAAGCATTAAATAAACGACATTGGATTTGCTACTTACATCAATTCCGACGTAAAGTGGGTTCATAAAATCACCTTCTTTCGTAGTAAGATTTGAGTGTTCAATCGGCTTGGTAAGACCCATGATCATGGAGCATCGACACCCTCGCATATTAGAATCTAGCTTAAGATGGACAGATGCGAAACCACACTGCTAGATGGTAGTCCATGCACTTAAGCAAACAGCCAGCCGGTTTGAAGCTAACTTCCATGTCAGGGGAACAGACTTTCTATGAAGCAACCATTACTGGTTCAACAGGTGGTTAAAGAACTATTACCTGATTGACACTAGGACAATTATATCATGGGCTTGACCTAGCCGATTGATAGTAAATATATTAAATTTAAAGAAAGGAAAGTATAAATCTTAGTATCTAAAGATATTATACGAGGTGGTGAGAGGTATGAATATAGCAGCTTTTTATAGTAACGGCAATTTAGTAATAAACTGCGAGTGCGTAAAAGGCATTGCATTTAAAAAATTGATGGTATGGGTGGAATCTGCCCTTTTACCGATCATTTGCGCTACTTTATCCCGTTTACAGGATAACTGCGCCTATTTTCAGCCAATCGAATGCCTCTTGCCGCACAGCAATCATGCCTGAGTGATCAGGTCTTACTCTTGTGTTGTCAACCGGGTATTCCATTGGATGCCCGGTTTTTTGTTGTGCAAAAATCGGTAAGAAACAAGTTAACATAAAATTAGTAAGGAGTAATTCCCATGTCGAAATATATGAAAACTGCCAGAATGTCTTATCTTGAGAAAACAAACGGCGGAATTATTTATCTGCTGCCGGATATTATGATTAAAATATTTACCTTAATTCCCCTCATCTACCTCTGGAGGGTCGTTATGAGCTCCGGTGCCCAGGTAGGAATGAGCATGTCACAAATGCTGACCTATACTTATATCAGTGCCCTCTTATCCGATATGATGGTTGTAAAAACAGCCGCATCCGGATGGTTGTCCGAAGGTGTCCTGATGAAGCTCTATGGCAGGCCAATATCAGTTCTTGGCCAGCTGATTGCCCAAACCATGGGGGCTTGGTTCCCTATGCTGCTCTTATTTTCGCTGCCCATGGTATTTGTGGCACCGCTCATCGGAGTAAATTTAATGCCTGCCTCCCCCTGGTTCCTGCCCAGCCTGCTTCTCTGTATATCCTTAGGCTTTGCAATTGATATTCTCTTTGCTTGTCTTTCCATCAAGCTGAGAAATATGAGCTGGTTGATCAGCCGGATCCGAGCTGCCATTGTTTCACTGCTCTCCGGAACCATTATTCCCATCAGCCTGCTGCCATACGGAATTGGTGTGATCATGAAATATCAACCCTTTGCCTGCCTTGGTGGCTCCCCCTTATCCATATATGTGGGAAGTGCAGACCCCGAAAATGTTATCTTGCTGCAGCTCATCTGGAATATGATCTTGTGGCCTGTTGCCTTATTAGTATTCAAAAAATCGCAGGAGGGAATTGTTAGCTATGGAGGTTAAAGCAAAAATAAAACGAATCTTAAAGTTATTGGCCATTTCGGCCAAAATGGATCTGGTCTGGCTGCTGCGTGACACTAAATACGCCCTAACCGGAATTGCATCCGATATGATATCCAACCTGTCAACCGTATCTGCTGTTTACTTGATTGCATTAAGATTTAACGGCATCGGCGGCTTAAATACAGATGAGATCTTATTCATGATGTCCTATTCAACCATAACAACGGGACTATTCATTATGTTTGGCTCCGGTAATAACATTCATATTAGCCGAATCATTGGACGGGGGCAGTTAGAACACCTCTTTATGCAGCCGCTGTCCTTAAAGATGCAGCTGTTTACTAACGGTTTCTGCCCCTTTACAGGCGGCGGTAACTTCCTTGTGGGATGTATTATGCTGATCATATCCGTCCGCCGATTATCCTTAAGCATAACCCTGGGCTGGCTGCTCTCCCTGATTATTTATATTCTGGCAACCATGACAATTATTGTTGCCAGGTCTTATCTAGTCTCTACTGCCGCCTTCTATGCCCCGGTTGCCGCAGAAGAGATCTCCATGACAGCGATTGATGGAACCTGGCTCTTAAGCACCTTCCCTCTATCCGGAATGCCTGCCTTTCTCCAGGTATCCCTGCTTACAATACTGCCGGAGGGTCTGATGGCCTGGTTTCCATCCTTATGCCTTCTGGGGAAGACTCCTCTGCACTTTAGCAAATATTATCCACTTGCATTTGCATTAATCCTATCGCTAATCACAAGCTATATCTTCAGGAAAGGAATGAATTACTATGTTAAAAAAGGATCAAATAGATATGTACCCTACGGATTTCGCCGTTAAGCTAAGTAAGGTCACTAAGACCTTTACCCAATGGCAGCGTGACAATACCGGTCAAAGTCTGATCAGGAATCTCATTAAGCCTGAGAAGCGGACGATTGTTGCTCTCAATGATGTTTCCTTTCATATCCGAAAGGGTGAATTTGTTGCCTATGCCGGACCCAATGGCGCCGGTAAAAGTACTACAATGAAGTTATTAAGCGGTATGCTCTTACCTAACTCAGGTGATATTTCTGTATTATCCATGTCTCCGCAAAAACAGCGGACCACCCTGATGCAGCGCTTGGGCATTTTGTTTGGCAATCGTACGGAACTATGGTGGGACCACCCGGTAATCCAAAGCTTTGAATGGAAGAAGGTGGTATGGGATATCCCCGATCAGATCTACCGTCAAAATCTTGATATGGTAACCGATCTGTTAGACATTGGCCCTCTGTTAAAAACCTTTGCCAGAGAGCTCAGCTTAGGTCAGCGTATGAGGGCGGATCTTGCCATGATGCTCCTGCATAGTCCGGAGCTTATACTCTTAGATGAGCCTACCCTTGGTCTGGATGTGGTAGCCAAACGGCAGATGATCGATTTTCTAAAGAAGATCAATCAGGAGAATGGTGTTACCATCGTTGTTACCAGCCATGATATGGATGATCTGGAGGAAATGGCAGAAAGAATATTAATGATCTCAGATGGCAAGATTGCCTTTGACGGAAGCTTTCAGGAGCTTCGTAATATCACCGGTAATCTTACCAGGGTTGTGGTGGCAATGGAAGACAGCCTGGTACCCCAGGTCAAGATGGGAAAGCTTCTCTCCTCGGATAAGGGGGTCTATGAATATGATATCGACCTGGCACAGCTGCCAATCAAAGCTTTACTGGGTCAGCTGTCCCAGGTAGAAGGTGTTCGCGACATAGAAATTAAGAAAGCGCCCATTGAACAGGTGATTGCGGGCTTATACAGGGATTGGACAGGGATTTAAGTACCATTGGCCAGCTCAAGCAAGCTGCTCATCTGCCTTTGGGCCAGCTCCATGCGGATTTCCAGATCCTTCTGGGGATCTGCCGCCATGGGGTAGATGGGCTCCCCGATATTTAGTACCATGACCGGTTTGCGCCGATATAATTTATGTAAGCCCCTAGGCGGGCAAAAAGAGATAGAAATGGGAACCAGCGGTACCCGGGCCTGTGCGGCGAGATGAAAAGCACCTTTTTTGAACTGCCTTAGGTTGGTGTCATAGGGCTTTAATTCCCCTTCCGGGAATATGTGAACAATGCGCCTCTTCACCAGCAGAAACTCCATTTCATCAAAGAACTGCTTTAATTCCGTGAGACCCTCAGGTATCGCTACCCCTCCCAGCAGACGTACAATCTTTCCCGGCCATAGGGACTGTACATTCTCCGGTATGGTTGGAAAGATGACTTTTCTGGGAAAGAGGGCTAAAGCAACCAGGGCAGAGTCAAGCATATGTACATGGTTACATACTGTCATGGCTCCCTTCATGCCCCGCAGATTACATCCTCCCTTCACTCTGACTCCAAGGATGACCCTGATCCAAAGAAAAAGGAGGGGGATGGCTATGACATAATAAAATAGGCTGGAATATAGCTTATAGATTCTCCCTTTTGCGTAGGGATTTTTCTTATTCTGTGTCCCTGCCG
>JAJUHH010000219.1 GCA_029267975.1 Clostridiales bacterium | reverse complement strand
TCTTGCAGGGTAAGGTTTGATACTGCCTTCCTCAGATCCTGGGATGAAAATCTGCTGCCTATGAGTCCTGCTGCCAGCCGTTCAAAAAATTCCGTCTCCAGGGCATCAGAGTAAGCGATACAATCGATAATCTTACCTGCATCCACCTTGAACTTAAGCTCAATATCTCCCCAGGAAAACCTTTTATCAAGGGTATAATCAAATTCCATTTTCCTGCCAAGGTTCCATTCCCAGGAGGAGAACTTCTTCTCAAGCTCTGCGATCTCCCCTTGATCAAGCTCTGCCTCCTTCCTCTCCTGTGCCTGCAGGCCGTATACCTCGCCAAATGCCTTGATCAAAGCTTCCTTCATTCTGTCAATGGTCAGCTCAGGTACAAACTCCGTCAAATTCGTCACCCTGGAACGCACCGAATACACACCCTTTGTAACCAGCTTCTCTCTTGATACACTCAGATAATGGGAAAGCATACTCATATCCACGTTCACCAGGATGGTTCCATGGTGGTAATTATGCACGCCATCGGAGAAAAAGGCATTGCCGGAGAATTTTCTGCCATCTGCCGTTATATCATTCCGTCCGGATTTCATGGCAGGAATACCAAGTCCATTCACCGCCCGTACGATAACCTCCAGCTGTTTATCTACACTATAATTTTCCTTACATGCAAGAAAGGTAAAGTTCAGATTACCCAGATCATGAAATACTGCGCCCCCTCCGGATAAACGACGCACTAACCTGCCCCCGTCCGCTTCCAGTTCGGCAATCCTGCACTCCTTCCAGGGATTTTGATTCTTACCGATGACTACGGTACGTTCATTCTGCCAGAGGTAAAGGATCACCTCCTGCTGACCTACATGCTTTAAGAGGTATTCTTCCAAAGACAGATTCTTATAAGGATTCGTTTCCTTTGTGATTATATATCGAATGGTATCAATCATGCTTATCTCTCCCATAGGCTTAAATCGTATGAAACAAGGTCCGGGTGACAAGGCTGACACCCGGACCGGGAAATCATTAGGGTTTATCCCAATCTGATATTATTTGAATTGATATCTGAGAATCGGATTTCTTGCTGCAGCAACCTCATCCGGACGTCCCACTACGGTTGTGACAGGAGACAGATGCAGGGCTTCAGGCTCTTTCTGTGCTCTATCATAGATTTGCTTATAGATCTCTGCCACTTCCTTGAGAGTTTCTATACTTTCTGTCTCTGTAGGCTCAACCATCAGCGCTTCATGGACAATCAGAGGGAAATACATGGTAGGGGGATGATTGCCATAATCAAGCATCGTCTTGGCAAAGTCAAGGGCCGACACTCCTTTCTCCTTCTTAAGCTCCTCCAGGGAAATGACAAATTCATGCATACAGGGCCCTGGGAAGGGAATATCGAAGGTATCCTTCAGCAGGTGGAGCATATAGTTGGCATTGATGACTGCATTTTCTGATGCCTTTCTTAAGCCTTCTGCTCCTAAGGTCAGAATATAGGTCAAGGCCCGGACCACTACTAGGAAGTTGCCATAGAAGGCCTTCACTCTGCCGATGCTTACCTCAGACTTGCTGTCGAAGGTTAAGCTTCCATCCTTATTGATAATTCTCGGAGTGGGCAGATACTTGATCAGCTGCTCCTTGCAGCCTACCGGACCGCTTCCGGGACCGCCGCCGCCGTGAGGAGTGGAGAAGGTCTTATGAAGATTAAGATGAACCACATCAAAGCCCATATCTCCAGGTCTTGCAATTCCCATGATTGCATTCAGGTTCGCACCGTCATAATAGTTCAGTCCTCCGGCCTCATGAACGATCCTGGTAATCTCAAGAATATTCTCATCAAACATACCAATGGTATTGGGATTGGTCAGCATAAAGCCTGCTGTATCCTCACCAACCACCTTACGAAGCTCCTCAAGGTCCACATACCCTTCCTTGGTGGATGGTATATTGATGACAGAGAAGCCGGCCATAGCCGCACTGGCCGGATTAGTACCATGGGCGGAATCGGGAACTATGATCTTTGTTCTCTTAACATCCTTTCGGTCCTGATGATAAGCCCAGATCAATTTCAAGCCGGCAAATTCCCCGTGGGCCCCGGCCGCCGGTTGAAAATCAATGGCGTCCATACCGGTTACCTCGCATAAGGCCTCTTCCGTTTTCTTTAAAACCTCCAGACAACCCTGAACCGTACTTTCCGGCTGCAGGGGGTGTACCTCTGTGAAACCGGGCAGCTTAGCCATATCATCATTTACCTTGGGATTATATTTCATGGTACAGGAGCCGAGAGGATAAAAGCCATTATTTACTCCAAAGGTACGCTTCATTAATTGGGTATAATGTCTGCTGATCTCCGTCTCAGACACCTGGGGCAGACGCAGTTCCTTTTTGCGGAGGAATTTCTCGGAGGGTGCAGTTACCGGAACATCACTCTCTGGCAGCATTTCGCAGCCTCTGCCTTCCTTGCCTTTTTCAAAGATTAGTTTCATGCTCCAAGCACCTCCTTTATCGCCTCCAACAAGGCATCAATTTCTTCCCTGGTATTCATTTCTGTTGCACACCAGAGCAGCTGGCCAGCTCCCAGGGGATAACCGCCTAATATTCCACGTTCCTCAAGACCTGTCAGCAGTTTATCCACATCACCCTGATAATCGGTGACAAATTCGTTGAAAAAGTCTCCCTCATAAGCCAGACTGAATTCTTTCAGCTCACATAGTCTCTCTGCCAGATAATGAGCCTTTGACATTGAAAGCTGTGCTGCCTGGGCTAAGCCCTTCTGTCCCATAGCGTCAAGATATACAGCCGCTGTCATGGCGCAAAGCGCCTGATTGGAGCAAATATTTGAGGAAGCCTTTTCTCTTCGGATATGCTGTTCCCTGGCCTGAAGGGTGAGGACAAAGGTTCTCTCACCCTTATGGTCCTTGGTTTCACCCACGATTCTTCCGGGAAGTCTTCTCATCAGCTTCTCAGTGGTAGCCATAAAGCCCAGATAAGGACCGCCGAAGGATAAGGGCAGGCCAAGAGGCTGTCCCTCCCCAACTGCAATATGGGCTCCATACTCTGCCGGGGTCTTAAGTAATCCCAAGGAGATGGGATTACAGCTCAAAATATATTTAATCTCTGTTCCTGATAAGATCTCTCCGACTGCGTCACAGTCCTCCAATTGTCCGAAGAAATTCGGCTGCTGCAGAAGAACGCAGGATGTCTCAGAATCAAGCATTTCCTCCAGCTTTTCCAGATCGGTCCTGCCATCCTTTAAGGGAATAAGAAGCATTTCCATATCAGTACCCATGCAATAGGTGCGAATGGTTTCTATGGTCTGTGGATGAATGGCAGCGGATACCAGGGCTTTTCTTTGTTTTCTCTCCTTGCACATAATCACCGCTTCTGCTGCGGCGGTGGCTCCGTCATAGACAGAAGCATTGGATACGTCCATTCCTGTAAGCTCGCAGATCATGGTTTGATACTCAAAGATAGACTGTAGGATTCCCTGGCTGATTTCGGCCTGATAAGGGGTATAGGCTGTTACAAATTCCTCCTTAGAGGTGATCTGTGTTACAATAGACGGAATGTAGTGATGATAAGCTCCCGCCCCGCGAAAGATTGAGGAAAACACCGTATTTTTTGCGGCAATCTGTTTCATTCTCCTCTTTACTTCAAATTCCGATAAGCCCTTTGCAAGCTTAAGCGGTGTATTCAAATAAACCTGATCAGGAACTGCACGAAACAGCTCCCTGATATCATTCACGCCAAGCTCCTTCAGCATCTCCTGCTGTTCCCCGGGCGTATTCGGTACATAGTTCCCCATGTAGTATCCCCCTTATGCATTCATTGCATCGTATTCCTCTTGGGTCAATAGTTCCGCACGGTCCACAATATCCTCTACCTCGATGAACCAGGCATCATAAGCATCCTCATTGATTAATTCCGGATGATCTAAAAGATCTTCATTGACAGCCCTGACGGTACCGGTAACCGGGCTATAAACATTAGAAACTGCCTTTACTGATTCTACATCAGCAAATTCATCCCCTGCGGTAACCTCGTCACCAACCTCGGGAAGATTAACAAAAACCAAATCTCCCAGCTGATCCTGGGCATAATCAGAGATACCGATCCTTGCTGTTGTGTCAGTTAAAAATCTTACCCACTCATGGGTTTTGGTAAAGAATATTTCCTTCATAATTGCTATTTCCTCCTGAAATTTATTATATTTTGGCTTTAAGCCTAAGTTCAATCAGTTTTATTTAAGATTAGCTTATTTACTTGGCCCTTTTATAAAATGGTAAGGCTACAACCTCTGCTGTAATTCTTCTGCCTCTGACCTCAACCTCCACCTGGGTACCGACAGCACTGTGGGCTATGTCAATGAGTGCCATGGCAAGGGGACACCCCAGGTAAGGGCAATGCGTTCCCGATGTGGTTACACCGATCTGCTCATTATTATCATATACGGGACATGCCTCTCTTGCGATACCTCTTCCGGTAATCTTAAGTCCTACTCTGCTTCTTTTTATTTCTCCCCTTTTCAGGATACCCTCCTTACCGATGAAGTCCTCCTTATCAAGCTTTACCGCAAACCCAAGCCCTGTCTCCACCGGAGAAATGGTATCATCCATTTCATGTCCGTATAGGGGCATGGCTGCTTCCAGTCTAAGGGTATCTCTGGCACCAAGGCCGCAGGGAATTAAGGTGTAGTCTTCTAGCGCTTCGGTACTTCTGCTCCTTGTCTCAACATCGTAATTGCCGGCCCGAAGCAATTCTTCCCACAGATGGACAGCATCCTCCTTACTGCAATACAGTTCGTATCCGTCCTCCCCTGTATAACCGGTTTTGGAAACCAGACAATCCACTCCTGCCACCTTAACATTGTCACGGAAGCTGTAATACTTTACCGGAAGTTCTTCTTCCTTGGCCAGTTTTATAAGGATGTCCTTGGCTTTGGGGCCCTGTAAAGCCAACTGGGCAATCTCATCGGAAATATCCTGAAGCGTGGCCTCTCCGACCAGATGTGCTTTCATCCATTCCACATCCTTAAAACGGTTGGAGGCATTGACTACAATGAGATATTCCTCCTGATTTCTTTGATAAACCAGCAGATCATCCACTACACCGCCGCTTTCATTACACATGGGACTGTATTTTACCTGCCCATCATACATATGTCCGCAATCATTGGTAACCAGGCGCTGTACGTTCATAAGTGCATCCTTGCCTTTGATCAGTACCTCGCCCATGTGGGATACGTCAAATAATCCGCACTGGGTTCGCACAGCCATATGCTCAGCGATCACTCCTGTCTCATACTGAACCGGCAGCAGATAGCCGGCAAAGGGAACGATCTTTCCTCCTGCTCTGACATGGCAGTCATATAGGGGAGTTTTTCTTTCCATAATATCCTC
>JAJUHH010000218.1 GCA_029267975.1 Clostridiales bacterium | reverse complement strand
TTTACTGTCTTGAATAATGTTGTTGCCGGTATAGGAATACAGGCTGCTGTAGCTGTTATTGTAGCCATGATTGCTCGTGCCATTATTACTCATACCATTATTATTCCATCCATTATTATTCATGCTATTATTATTCATGCCATTGTCATGATTGCTGTCATTACTGTCATTGAACTTATTGTCAAAATCGTTATCCATATAGGAACGCTCCTTTCAAAGTGCTGTTATTCATCAGGTTTCTCTGTAATCTCCTTTTGATAAGGACAGTTTATCAGTAAATTATGTTCACTTTGTGTTCTGATTTTGAAAAATATATGAATTACAGCATACTTTTTATAGCAGTACAGGTAGGCTTATCTGCTAATATAGCTGCCTAAAATCTTCATATCGATGGCCTCTTCCTGTATGCAATGAAGCGCATTCATAACCTCTGGGCTGTCGAGACTGCCTTCAATATCAACGAAGAAGCGGTAAGTAAAGGCTTTTCCTGCTACAGGCCTTGATTCAATCCTTGACATATTGATATTGTTATAAATAAAATGGGAAAGCATATGGTACAGGGAACCGCTCTTATGGGGTGTCTCAAAGCAGATACTGGTTTGCTTTGCATTTTTATCAAATAGCTTCTGATTGGAAATGATGATAAAGCGTGTCGTATTATGATCTTCATCATGAATTGCTTCCTGCAGCAGCATAAGACCATTCAGCTCCCCTGCCCGCTTACTGGCAATCGCTGCCTGGGTGATATCCTGTTCCTCCAGCACTCTTCTGGCACATCCGGCTGTACTGCCCCCTTCCACAAGAACCATCTGAGGATGTTTTTTTAAGAATTCAGAGCATTGCAGTAAGCCCTGCTTATGGGAGTATACCTTCTGTATCTTATCCAGGGCAGCACCGGGAAGAGCCCAAAGATTGTGTTCAATCTTCACAAGCTGTTCTCCGATAATATAGTTATCATATTCTGATAGCAGATCAAAGATATCCGATAAGGTGCCTGTGGAGGAGTTTTCTATAGGAAGTACCCCATAATCCGCTCTGCCTTCCTTTACTGCTCCCATTACCTCTCTGAAGGTATCCATTGGCACGGAATTTACCGTAGTTTGAAAATAATCCAGCATGGCCTGTTCGGTATAGGATCCACGCTCCCCGTAAAAAGCCACTTTCGTCTCCTGATTCACCGGAAATTGATCGACCGCAGTAAAACCAAGGCTTTCCTGATCATCTAACAGCTGATATTGCAATCTTCGGCTTATGGTCATTATTTGCTTGAACAGATCAGTTACTGCCTTTTGATTAAATTCGTTTTCAGCCATGGCTTTTACAGCCGCCAGCTTCTCTTCTTCCCGTGCTGCATCGAAGACCGGCTTGCCGACACTTCGTTTATATGCAGCGACATCCATGGACAGACGCATTCTCTGCTCAAGGAGACGGACGATTTGCTGGTCTATCTCGTCAATTTTTTTTCTGCTTTCCGATAAATCTATCATCTTATTCCTCCAATGTATTTGTCTCCAACCTTTTGACTCATTATACTATCTATCACCAGACCATGCAACAGCTACTTTACCACAGTAAAGCTTTGTATTTTCACCGGACAGCTATAATAATTTACCTAAAATCAGCCGATAACTATTGATACAATGAAGTATCATACATCACGATAAAACGAACACTTGGGGGTACTTATGTTAAAAATAATCAGGAATATGGTTGCTTTTCTGGTAATTGCAACAATACTAGCTTTCGCAGGTCTTACATATTTTTCATCCGGAAGATCCTTTACCAATAAAGATGATGTGACAGGCAATACCATAGGCAATATATATAATGGAGGTTTGTTCTCCGAACAGGATGGCAATATATACTTTCGCAATGATATTGCTGGCGGAAAGCTCTATCGGATGGATGCCTATGCTACAGCCTTCAGTAAGGTTTCAGATGATACAGCCGCTTTTATAAATGCGGATGATAATTATCTATATTATGTCAGAGCAAAGGACACGGAAGAAATAGAGGATGATCTTCCCATGTTTCGCAATACCGGTGTTTACCGTGTCAATCATTTGGGTAAGGATTTGAAGGCCATCAGCACAGAGCCCTCCTCTTATCTGATGCTCTATGGCAACTATCTTTATTTCCAACGCTATGACGTCTCCCAGGGCACTGTTTTATACCGAAGTCATATTAATGGCAAGCAAGGTCGGGTTCTTGATAAGGATACTGCGATACCGGCTGTTGTTGATAATAATACCTTATATTATACGGACACTTCCAAGGATAAGAACATCCACGGACTGGATCTATCCAGCTTTACATCCCATGCCCTATATGATGGATCCATAAAATATCCCATCTTTACCGGGGACTATATCTATTATATAAATCTTGAGGATAAAAGTAATATTTATCGCAGGAAGCTGGACGGTTCCAATGATGAACCGGTTATTAAGGATAAGGTTTCCACCTACAATATCACTAAGGATGGCCGTTATCTGATCTATCAGGTAACAGATGGCAAGAAAAACAGGATCTGCAGATACAATCTGCAAACCCTGGAAAATGAAACCTTAAAGAAAGGTAATTTCAATCAGATTCATGTTACGGAACATTATATCTTCTTTAAGGATATGGATAATCAAAAAACCTATATCATGTTGACAGATGGCAGCTCTGAGATCACTACCTTCTCTCCTCCTGATCTGGATGCTTTACCTGAACAGGAATAAAGCTGCTAACACAGCTCTTTATCGTTCCAAGAAAAGACAGGGAGCCGAAAGCAAGGATCACATCCTCCTCTGTGGCTACATCATAGGCAAGCTTTACAGCCTGCTCTGCAGTCTTCCCATCGATTACTGCAGGGCAGTATTTTTTTGCTTTCCTTGCCAGTTCTGCAGAAGGCAAGGCCCTTGAATTCTCAGGGGTAAGGGTAATAATGAGGCTGGCCAGAGGCCCAGTGATCTCTAATATGGTATGATAATCCTTATCCGCAAAGACTCCCATGACAAAGATCAGCTTCCTTCCCTGAAAATACAAGGTAATTGCATCCCGAAGCCGTAAGGCAGCATCCTCATTATGGGCTCCATCTATGATGAAGTATGGCTTTCTGGCAATGACTTCAAATCTTCCGCTCCATTTTGTCTGCCGTAAGCCAAGCTTTATCGCATCCTCGGTCAGGGGATAGCCGCATTCCCTGATTACCTGGGCTGCTTTGATTGCAAGAACAGCATTGCTGATCTGATGCTTTCCAAGGAGGCTGATGCGATAAGGATTGCCTTCATATTGAAAGTCAGTTCCCTCAGGTGTAAAGGAGCTTATCTTTGCCTGGCTGCTGTCTGCCAGAAATAAGGGTGCATGTTTTTCCATTGCCGTACTGCGAAGTACCTTGCCCACCTGCTCCTGTGTATTCCCCAGAATGACAGGTCTTCCCTCCTTTATGATACCTGCCTTCTCTCTGGCAATTTGCTCCAAGCTATCTCCAAGAAACTGCATATGATCCATGCTGATGGAGGTAATTACGCAGCAAACCGGCTGCTTCACGGTATTGGTAGCATCCAGCCTGCCCCCACGTCCTACCTCAACCACAGCAAAATCCACCTTTTCCTGAGCAAAATATAACATTGCCATAGCTGTTTCCAGCTCAAAGGAGGTGGGATGGGATAGCCCTTCTGCTGCCATGGCTTCACATACCGGTTTTATGATGGAAATCGTATCGCTGATTCCCTGTCTGCTGATGAAGTCTGTCCTTAGAAGCTCCTCACCCTGCTCTGCTATTCTGCTTGTGATCTGTATCCTCTCCTCATAAGCAAATACCGCTGGAGAGATATATCTGCCTACACGGTAGCCACCCATTGCCAGAATAGAGGTAATAAAAGCCGTGGTTGAACCTTTTCCATTGGTACCTGCCACGTGGATGATCTTTATCTGCTCCTGAGGATTACCCAGTCGTGATAAAAGCTCGGTTATGGTTTCCAAACCGAGCTTACTGCCGTATTGATTTGATTGTTCGATAAAAGCTCTTGCTTCTTCGTAAGTCATATAAACCACCCTATCTGAAGCTGTATCTGAGATTGCTAATACAGATCATCAATTATTTTTCATTAACCACCTGGAAAATAAAGAATTTTAAGTAGTAGGATTCATCTGCTGCCCACAATATCGGATGATCCGGTGCCTGTGTGCGGTACTCTACCTGGCGGATACGTTTTCTGACATTCTTAGCTGCCTGTCCAATGGTCTCAGCAAATAAGTCCGGTGTCATAAAGTGGGAGCAGGAGCAGGTAGCAAGATAACCGCCGTCCTTTACCAGCTTCATAGCCCGAAGATTGATCTCTCTATAGCCCTTAATCGCATTTTTCACAGAGTTCTTGGACTTTGTAAATGCCGGGGGATCAAGAATAACCACATCGAACTGCTCTCCCTTCTTCTCCAGCTCCGGAAGCAGCTCAAAGACATCCGCAGTGATAAACTTTACCCTGTCGGATAAGCCATTCAGGGCGGCATTTTCCGTGGCCTGCGCCACACCTAATTCTGAAGCATCTACACCGATGACCTCTCTGGCACCAGCCAAACCGGCATTCAGGGCAAAGGACCCGGTATGTGTAAAGCAATCCAGGACTCTTGCTCCCCGACATAATCTTGCCACTGCCGCCCGATTATACTTCTGATCCAAAAAGAATCCGGTCTTCTGACCTTCTGCCACATCAACCAGATATTTCACACCATTTTCAACAATCTCCACCTTGGTATCAAAGGGCTCTCCCAGAAAACCTTTCACCCGTTCCATACCTTCATTTAGTCGAACCTTGGCATCACTTCTCTCATACACACCACGAATCAGAATACCATCCTGCTTCAGCTCTTCCTTTAAAAGCTCGATAATCGTCTCCTTCATGCGGTCAATTCCCAGGGCCAGGGACTGTACCACCAGAACATCGGAAAACTTATCTATTACCAGGCCCGGCAGAAAATCAGCCTCTCCAAAGATCAGGCGGCAGCTTCCGGTATCGACAGTTTTCTTACGGTATTCCCAGGCTGTCTTTACCCGCTGAGCTAAAAAGTCCCGATCAATCTCCTGTCCCTTCACCCTGGACATCACTCTGACAGTAATTTTTGATTTACTGTTAATAAATCCACAACCAAGGTAAAAATCGTCAAAGTCATGCACATAAACCAGGTCTCCATCCACATAATCCCCAGTTATTTTAGCGATTTCATTATCATAAATCCAAAGGCCGCCACTTTTTAAGCTTCGGCCCTCTCCCTTTTTTATGGTTACAATTGCTCTTTCCTCTTTCATTCTTTCTCCATTTCCGTTTTTTTACCGCCAAAGATATATAACTTACTGAACAGGTAGTTCAAGATCGTGACTACCACTGCCAGACCTACCTTGACAAATAGCCGGAAGAAACCAAGCCTGTCCAC
>JAJUHH010000217.1 GCA_029267975.1 Clostridiales bacterium | reverse complement strand
GGATATCACTGAGTTGCTTGCCAGTCTGGCTGCATTAGAATAGGGAATATAAATGATATCATCGCTAGAATTTTCTTCCGAATCCGCCTTCTCCTCCTGGATACCGACGATGGTATACACCTGTCCCTTAATCTTTAGGGTATCCCCCAGACTTGCTCTGCCATCAAACAGCTCCTCATTTATGTAGGTACCGATCACACAGGCATTGTATCTGTTCTTTATATCAGCATAGGAGATAAAGCGCCCTGAGGCAACAGACAGATTATTCACCTCAAAATAATCTTCACCGACCCCAACCACTGAGGTAGACTTAGAAGTCTCACCTTTTTTGACGGTATAGTTTCCGCTTACCTTAGGAGTCACACCGACAAAGATCTGGCTGTTCTCCTTTGCAAAATCATACATTTCATCAACACTTACGGTTCTCGTATCCGTGTTATTCACAGTGACTGTAACTAAATTCGTACCCATATCGGAAAAGGTAGAGATGATATAGTTTGTGACACCGGACACCAAACCCAAAAGTGCGATCACTGCTGCGACTCCGATAATCATACCAAGCATGGTGAGAAAGGAGCGCAGCTTGCTGCCTAGTATACTTTTAATCGCCAATTTTAAGGCTTGCCCAAATCTCATACAAATTCATGCTCCTTTTTCTCAGTCTGAATAATATCAGATACGATCTTACCATCACGCAGCGTAATGACCCTGTTTGCCTCTTCTGCCACTGAGTGATCATGGGTGATCAAGACAATGGTGTTTCCTTCCTCATTGAGTTTCTTCAGGAAATCCAACAGCTCCCGGCTAGTCTTTGAATCCAGTGCTCCGGTGGGTTCATCTGCGAGAATTAAGGAAGGCTTGCCTGCCAAAGCTCTAGCCACAGCTCCTCTTTGCTGCTGACCGCCGGATAACTGATTGGGATAGTTTTTCCATTTATCTTCAATGCCCACACGTTTTAATGCTTCCATGGCAAACTGCCTTCGCTGCTTCTTCCCTACCCCTGCATATAGGAGCGGAAGTTCAACATTCTCAAGAAGATTCTGCTTTGGCAGCAGATTATACTGTTGAAAGATGAAGCCGATGGTTTTATTGCGAATCTCAGCCAGGGCATCATCCTTCATCTTACTGACATCCTGACCCTTTAAGATATATTGTCCCTTGGTAGGTACATCAAGGGCACCGATAATATTCATAATCGTTGACTTACCGGAGCCGGATTTACCGACGATGGCAACAAATTCACCTTCCATGATCGTAAGGCTGATTCCATCATTGGCGCGAACCTCGGTACTGCCCATCTGGTAGATCTTATAGATATCAATCAGTTGGATCAAGGGTACTGCCGACTGTTCCGTGATTTGCTCATTCATACTAGCATCCCTCCTTGATTACCTACCAGGCATACCGCCACCAAAATTACCACCGCCTGAGTTTCTGCTTCCACCACTAAAGCTGGCGTTTCCTCCCATGCCACCCTGGGGTAGTGTCATACTTCCACCAAAGCCATTCATGCCTCCCGGCATAGTAAAGCTTATGGCCTCGGAAATTCGCTTCACATATACTTCTTCGTCACCGGTCAGACCACTTTTGATCTCTATATAATTACCATCTGTAATGCCTGTCTCAACCTTAACCTCTTTAAAGCCTGCAGGGACATCACCATTGGCCTCTGTTATAGAATCGTCCTTAACATAAACCATATCGCCACGCATTAAAGCATCCGCAGGGATAGCCATAACTTGTGTCGCTTTTTCTATTATGATAGAACCTGTGACATTCATTCCAGGCAACAGATTTCCTACTTCATCAATTCTTACTGTGACAGGATATTGGGTTACACCCTGACTGGCACTGCTACGCAGACTGATATTCGTAACAAGGCCCTTCATGGTCTGGTCCTCAAATGCATCCGCAGTCACCTCTACCTCCTGACCAACCTCCACACTCATGACATCAAGCTCATCCACATACATTTCAAAGGTAACAGCTGACATATCATAAACTGTACAAAGGGCAGAGGTGTTCCTTATGGTATCTCCCACTAAAGCATCCTTACTGATCACAATTCCTGAGATTGGTGCCGTAACGCTGTAATCTGTTCTGGTATCAATTACCTCCTGAAGCTTGGCTTCTGCATCTTCGATCGTGTCCCTGGCACTTTCTATACTGTCCTTAGCATTGTCTACTGCATCCTGGGCACTCTCCAGCTTGCTTGCATACTGCTCTAAGAGGTCATCAACGGAATCCTGGGTCAGAAGATACATAATATCTCCTTCTTTTATTTTACTTCCTTCCTGGAGCTTTAAGTCAGCAATCTTGCCGGTATATTCCGCAGAGATTACAGTCTGTGTCTTAACCCCAAAGGTTCCCTCTGCGCTGCTGTAAATACTTCCGATGGAAGCTGTTGCTGTTGTTGCTGTCGTAATACCTCCGGGATTTGTTACTTCAATAGTAACCTGGTTCACCAGACGATTACCACTGAGTACTTCATCAATATTGCTGACCTTCGTAACTTTACCCTTCACAGTCTCCCCTGTTGCCTCCAGCACTAGCTCTGCTGTTTTACCCACCAGGGATTGATCCACTTCTGCAGATGAAAAAGGTATCGTTAATACCATAGTACTGTTATCATAGATTTCCGCAATCTGGCTTCCCCTTTGCAGGGTATCCCCTTCCTTCACATAAAGGGTCTTAACATAACCCGTCACCTTGGATCTGACAGCGGGATCACCATATTCTGCTTTCGCCTTATCATATTCCTTCTGTGCTTTTGTAAGATTTTCCTGTGCATCCTGATAGCTTTCCTCAGCCTTGACAAGGTTTTTATTGGCCCTGTCCAGGTTCGTCTGCGCTGTATCTATCTGATTATCCAGGGTATCGGTATCAATCTTATATAATACCTGACCAGCCTCTACGATATCACCTTCCTCAAAATTAGCTTCGATCACTTCCCCTTCTACCAGGGTGGTAACATCATAAGTGTTAAGCGGTGATATGGTTCCTGAGGAGGTAAGGACATTCTGTATATCTCTTGTTTCCACACGTGCCGTGGTGATGGCGTTTTCTGAGGATGCCTTTTGAAACCTCCTTGCTGACATTCTGTTAAAGACAACAAGCCCAATGATCAGCAGTACAATCACAATAATGACCCATTTAATAAGCTTTTTCCATTTAATATTCTTCATTTATGTTCATTGATCCTCCATTCCTTGTCACTGAAACCTATAACTGCCAATGCAATTAAGTCTGCGCACTGACCTTTGATTCGATTAATTTGCTGCCTCTGCAACAATAACCCGGATTCTGCCGCCCAGAGTGATAGCTTTGTCATAATAAGCTGTCACCTTCTGCTTGGACGGATTGATATTATCTAAGGTAGTTAATGTATACTTGCCCTCCGACAGATAGTAAGCACTTACTTTATCTGCCAGCGGATATTTCTCTGTCCCGGAAGTTACTGTGGTATTGCCAATTACAGTGACAGGAATTCCGGTTAAGGAATAGGAGGATGCAAGACTGCCGTTCTTGATCACAAAGCCGGCAGGGCCGACCGTAACTGTAACATCATCGAAACTATTTATCATGAGGGAGTTTGTCTTTCCATCCACGATATATTGGTACATACTGCTTGCTCCGCTTAAGGTAAAGCCTGCAAAAATACCATAAGTATCCATATCACCGGTAGCATTATATAAGATCATTTCAGTGATCTCGCCGCTTGCGTCGGTTGCATAATATTTGATCATAGTGTTCAGTAAGATCATGCCAGACAGGCGGCTTGGATACACTTTGGTATAGGTACCCTTGTGATAATCAAGAATATGGACATCTGAGGCAAATTTTTTAGAACCCAGTGTCTTACCGTCACTGCTGACCGCAGCATTATCAAGATCAGTTCTCTGTCCCTCTAATTTGGATATTGTTGCACTTCCGTTCTCATAGCTGATACGAATCAGATCCTCTTTTGAAAATGTGACTGCTGTACTGTCATAATCCTGGGTATAAAGATTGCCCTTAGCATCCACAAATTCAACATAGGAAGCGCTGCTATAGACTCCCTGGCTATCCTTCACCATATGGGTACCGACATTCAGTACGAGACCTGTAATTGTTGTATTATACTCATCTACACTGAGAACGCCGGCTATCTCTCCGTTCTTTCCTAAGAGTAAGGTTACTACATCTCCCTTTTGAATACTGCCTGTGGAGGAGAATTCCAAGGATGCCGTACTATTTTCGAATTTATACTCCGTTCCGGCTACCGTTACTGAAACAGGATTGATCAGATCCGGATTAACGCTGGTAAGCGTGCCCGTAATCTTGCTGTTATAAGCCCATACGGTTTCAAAGCTTTCTGAGTAATAAAGAACATCAAATTCATCAATATCGCTATAGTTACATTTCACATCATTTTTATAGAAGGTGGCATTCACTAAAGAAAATGGTATCTTAGAAGTCCAGCTGCTGTCTGCGATGATCGGTCCCTGAGTACCTGTATTGACCAAGGAAAGATAATCAATCTCTCCTGAAGAATCCAGAGAATAGCCTAATAAGCTTGCGTAATTCTTGCCATCCTTGGTTGTGGTATTCAGTACGTTATACAGCAGATTAACGCAATTACTGTAATTCAAATTGGCAGAGGACGAGGTCACTGTTATATTCTTATTCAGCTTCTTCGAACGATACAGTGCCATTTTACCACCGGTGATATTGCCGCTAAAATCACTGTCACTATATCCCAGGAGCTTTAATACCCCGCTTACTGCTTCTATGAGGGTGACTCCACTGTCCGGTTTGAAGGAACCGTTTATGTAGCCTGTCATCCATCCATTTGTCACTGCCGTTTTTATGTAAGGTGCTGCCCAATGCTTCTTCGGCACGTCCTTGAATAAGGATACATTGCTGGCTGCAGCAACAGAATCCTTCAGGGTAGACAAATTAACAAGAAGCTGTGCAAATTGTGCTCTGGTAATTTTGCTTGCACTGCTGTCAATCTCCCCTTTGTCCGTGTTCATAATATTCAGGGCTTTGATCACCTTCTCCGCCTTGCTTGTGGCTGCATAGGCTTTCTGCGGTTCATTCACCAGCAGCCCGGTTTGCAATAACAGCACCGCAGCTAGTATGACAGCTAATATTCTTCGCATGTTCAATCTCCTTTTCTTTCCTATTGGTAATGTAAACTTCCTTTTCATATTAATGGAAAATGATGAACATTCTGTGTTTTAATTGTGATTTAATTCGTATATTTATTAAAAAACAATAAAAAACTGATAGCCTAAGCCGCTTGGGAGCCGCCAGGTTATCAGTCTTTTCTTATATTATTGTTATATTTATTCTACAATCATATGCAGTCATGCCTTCGAATGAATCAATCCATGCAATTCACTCTAAGCTGCGCAGCTGTTACCTCTAGTAGCTTACGGTAAAACTGTT
>JAJUHH010000216.1 GCA_029267975.1 Clostridiales bacterium | reverse complement strand
CTGCTGATTTAGTCACCCTGCTCATTTTTCAAAAACTTGGTCGACAGGGCTTAGGTGGGTGTTTTGCGCTTTTTGGCAAATGAGTCAAATATACATGATTTTTATTTCATTTATCTCTTGACATAACACCGCTGGACTTTCTATATTACATCCTGATTCCATTGTGTATCTGTATCTATCTAGTCCAAATATTTCGCTATCCTGATATTTCACTATTCATAAATTTCGCTATCTTGATGTTTTACTATCATGATATTTCGCTATCCTAATGTTTTACTATCCTGATGTTTTACTATCATCATGTTTCACTTTCCTGATATTTCATCAAGCCCACATAGGTTTGTCCCAGACTGATACAACCGTCATTGGGCGGAACTGCAAGATTATAATACACCTGAAAGCCATTTTCGCGAAGGAGCTGACAGCTTCGTTCCGTTAACACCGTATTCTGGAACACGCCACCGCTTAAGGCAACCTGGTCCGTATGCTCCTTTTCCCGAATACGCTTGGCAATCTCAAGAATCATGTCTGCCACTGCATAATGAAAGCCTAAGGCCAAGGCCCTTTTATCCTCTCGCTCTCTCAGCTCACAGATCGCTTTGAGCAGGGGACCTGGCTCTATCTTCATTATCTCATTTTCTGTCCTAATTGCAAAGGAAAGTTCTATGGGCTTTATATTTTCCCTGATGGCAAATACTGCCTCCCGCTCAAGGTTAGCGGCGCATTCTCCTTCATACAGGTTGCTATGCCCCAGATCAAGTAAGGAGGCAACCGCATCAAAAAGCCGTCCCATGCTGGAAGTCAGCACTGTGTTCACCTTATGCTTCAGGGCTGCCTGAATGGTATCGATCCGTTCATCCTGACTAAAGCTCCCCAGATCTTCTTTTAAGAGATAGCAGCTGGCAGTCTTTTTGGCATCCTTCATGGACTGGTCACCCCCAAGGATTGGGGTGTAAGCAAGGTGAGCAGCCCGAATAAACTCTGCGCCTTCACAAAGCAGAAATTCCCCTCCCCAGATATTGCCATCCGTCCCATAGCCGGTCCCATCAAAAGCAATACCAATTACCTTAGACCTTAAGCCATGCTCTGCCATAACCGATGCAATGTGGGCATGGTGATGCTGTACTAAGATAAGCGGCAGCCCAAGCTTCCTGGCATAACGGGTAGAATGATAATTGGGGTGAAGATCACATACGGCCAGGGTAGGATGCATCTTTAATAGCTCCTCTATATCCTCCTTGGAGCGGATGTATTCCTCAAGAATAGACTCCTCCTCCAAGTCTCCAAAATACTGGGATACCACTGCAGCACCGCTTTTATACAGGCAGTAGGCAGCCTTCAAATCCCCGCCTGCGGCGAAAATCACTGGGGAAGTCCTGCCGGAGCCCGACCTTAACCCCGGCTGCAGCTCTGAATCAAACCTCTGCTTCTGCTCCGGCTTTGTTTCCAGCTTTTGTTCCTGCTTCTCCTCTATCTCCTGTTCTTCCTCCAGGGGAAGAAATACGGGATAGGGGACATAGCCCCTGCTGCGTCTGATGAGCTGCGGCTGATGATTAATGATCTTTGCTACAGAATCATCTACCGAACGTACGATTCTCCTGGTATGATAAAGAACCCCCTGAAGATAAGGTGACTGCAGGCTTAGGATCTCCTTGTCATCACGGATCATGGGCTTTCCGGAGAGATTGGCACTGGTCATGATTAAAGGTCCGCAGGCCCTGGTCAGCAGTAGCTGCAGGGGAGTATAGGGTAAAAATGCACCACAATAGATACTTCCCTGATTGGTTGAGGGCGCCATCTCATCTTTATGCATATATAAAAGCACAATTGGCCTTGCTTTGGTCATAAGAAGCTTCTCTTCCTCCAGGGACACCCTGCAATACTGTCTGATACTTTCCATACTTTCAAACATCACAGCAAAGGGCTTTTCCTCCCGTCCTTTCAGCTTACGCAGCCGAAGCACGCTTTCTTCCTGAAAGGGAGAGCACACAAAATGATAGCCTCCGATACCTTTGACGGCTAGAATACCACCGTTTTTGATGATTGCCACAGCCTGCTCAAGGGCAAGCTGATTGCTCATTTTATGGTTTTCCTCTGCCGCCGGATGGATGAATGATTGCCGCTCATGCTCCAAGGCGAAAGCTTCCCCCTTTTTTTGAAAGATCAAATAGGGTCCGCAATCATCACAGGATATGGTCTGGGCATGGTGTCTCCTGTTGTCAGGAGAGCTATATTCTTCATGACAATCCCGGCACAAATGGAAGTCCTCCATGCTTGTATGATCCCTGTCATAGGGTAATTGCTCAATGATGGTATATCGGGGTCCGCAGGCGACACAGCTGATAAAAGGATTTTGATAACGCCGATTGGCAGGGTCCTCCATTTCGCTCATACACTTGGGGCAGACCGGTAAATCCGGTGGGAGGATGGAAACCTCCTCACTGTTTTCACTCTCTATAATTATAAAATCCTCCGAGGCTCCTGCTGCTGCAGCTTCCTCTTCCATGGAAGGGCAATTAGGGGAAGTCTGATTGAAAGCATTCCTATCCGGATTTATTCCTTCCATGTCAGCATCCAAGGTTTCTATGTCCAGCTTTACAATCTCGCTGCCATTCCCATGGTCTTTCTGAAGCTCTCTTATAAAGCGCTCAAACTCTTCCTGCAGGGAATGGGTCATTATCTCCACATAGCCGCCTACATTTCTTACATAGCCTCTGATTCCATATTTTTTCGCAATATGATAAACAAGGGGCCGAAATCCAACCCCTTGCACCATTCCATAGACCTTTATTCGCTTTGTTATAAATTTATTCTTGCCCTGATCCATGCTACTACTTCATCGTACCCTTCTTCCGTCTTGCCGGAAACCTTAATTACGGGAGCCGTTTTGTTCAGTGCTCTGACACCCTTCATAAAGAATTCTTCATCAAAATCCACATAGGGTAATAAATCACATTTATTTAAAAGGATAATATTTGCCTTTTCAAAAGCCAGAGGGTACTTATAGGGCTTGTCACTACCCTCGGTTACGGTTGAGATAAGCATCTTTGCATGCTCACCGATCATAAACTCCGCAGGGCAAACCAGGTTGCCGATATTCTCAATAAAGAGTACCCCATTCTCTAAGTTCAGCTCCTCCACTGCATTGCCAATCAGGGGAGAATCAAGATGGCAGGCACCACCGGTATTGATCTGAATTGCCTTAACACCAAGGGACTGAAGGGTTTTGGTATCAAAATCCGCTTCAATATCCCCCTCAATGACATAAGGAGTGATCCCTTCCAGTCTCTTAATGATCTGGATCAGGGATGTGGTCTTACCAACACCGGGAGCTCCCATAACATTAATGGCATAAATGTTTTTCTTCGTCAGTTCTGCATTTATTTTAGATGCTACTTCATCATTTTTATCATAGACGGATTCCATGATTTCGATTTCTCTATTTTCCGACATCTCTTACTCCATTTCTATCGCATAGCGATATAAAGCACAGGAACTGTTATAAAAGTATCAATAGATTATCCAAGGAAGCCTATCCTTTTATAACAGATCCTTTATACCTCGATTGACCGGATATAAAATTCCTGCCCAATCTCCGTTGGGCTTCCTTCCCCGTGACAGCTGGGACATTCAAAGGAATATGGTATACGTTCGAAGTATTCACCACATTTGCTACATTTTAATTTGGGTGTGACACGCTCAATATTAAGCCTTGCCTTTTCACAGCGGCTGCCCTGGGCAATGATGTCAAAGTACAACTCTATTGAGCTTGCCACATAACCGGAATAATCGCCCACAACAAGGTTAATCACCTTTACCTCATCCGCATGATTTTTCTCGGCATACTCGTCTGCAACTTCAATTATTCGCTGGGTGATTGGGTATTCATGCATTTTACAAACTCATTCCTTGTCTTTTCATTAGACGGGGCTGTGTACTGGTTATTCATATGAAGACATTTCTTGGGGCACACTTCGGTACAATAACCGCACTGAATGCAGGAAAAAGGCTCGATGCTCCAGGTGGCTTTGGCTTTCTCCACTGTAATTGCACCGGTAGGACACCTTCTCTGGCACATACTGCAGAAGATACAGTCGTCAATTGATATTTCAATCTTACCTCTGGTACGGTCAAATTTTTCCTTCTCCTTTATGGGATACAGTACCGTATAGGGTCCGTGAAATAGATTCTTAAAAAGTGTTTTTGTCATACTTAATACAGACATAGTATTTCTCCCTTCCTAGCGCTCTGTACAACTGATACAGGGGTCGATGGTCAGTACCAGAATGGGCACATCCGCAAGAGCACAACCCTTGAGCGTCTCCAGTAATGCCGGAACATTAGCAAAGGTAGGTGTTCTTACTCTCAAGCGATCAAGAAATTTCGAACCATTTGCCTTTGCATAATAAACGACCTCCCCACGCGGCTGCTCTAAACGGGTAAAATACTCACCGGAGGGATTACCGGTAACCTTTACCTTAATCTCTCCTTCCGGAATTAAATTCACACATTGTCTGATTAAGTCAATTGACTGGAAGATCTCCCTGATTCTCACTGAGGTTCTCGCATAGCTGTCGCCCGCTTTCTCAATGATCGGTTTAAAGTCCAGCTTGCCATAGGCTGCATAGCCCTGGCATCTCATATCAATCTCCACACCGCTGGCTCTTGCCATCGGCCCTGCAGCACCCAAATCGTAGGCCTGCTCTTTGGTGAGTACACCAACACCCTTAGTACGGCTCTTTACAGAAGCATCATTTAAAAACACTTCAGAAATTTGCTTTAACTCTTTTTCTATATTATTCAGGATACCAACAATCTTGGTCAGTGTCTCCGTGCTGATATCCTTACGAACTCCGCCTATGTCACATACGGAGAAGATAACTCTTCCACCGGTGGTTTCCTCAAAGATATCAAGGATCTGCTCTCTGATCTTCCAGGATTGCATAAATAAGCTTTCAAAGCCAAAGGCATCAGCCAGTAAGCCAAGCCACAGCATATGGCTGTGCATACGGGACAGCTCCGCCCAAATGGTTCGCAGGAATTTGGCTCTCTCAGGAATCTCCACATTCATAATGCTTTCGATCGTCATGCAATAACCCATGCCATGCATAAAGGAGCAGATACCGCAGATACGCTCTGCCACATAAGTATACTGAAGGAAATCCTTCTTCTCTACCAGCTTCTCCAAACCTCTGTGAATATATCCAATTCTGGGTATGGCTTCAACAACCATCTCATCCTCAAGCACCAGATCCAAATGGATCGGCTCCGGAAGTACCGGATGCTGAGGGCCGAAGGGTACAACAGTTCTCTTTCCCATTATTCCTCACCCGCTTTCTTGTACGGTGTTTTCACCGGTATCGTATAGAAGTTATTGTTATAGTCAAGTGAGATATTTACAATATTAACGCCGAAAAGCTCTTTTATCTCATTTTCATATAAAAAGGCCGGAGAATAAATG
>JAJUHH010000215.1 GCA_029267975.1 Clostridiales bacterium | reverse complement strand
TTGCAGAACGCTATAAAGAGGACATATTAAAGGAAATTCCTGAGGTGGATGCCCTTCTAGGTACCACCAGCTTTACACAGATCCTAAAGGTGGTAGAAGAGCTCACAGACGGAAAACAGCATGCTCATTTTGAAGATCTTGACCAGCTCCCGAGGACATCGGGCAAACGTCTGTTGACCTCCGGTACTTATTCTGCTTACTTAAAAATCGCTGAGGGCTGCGATAAACATTGTACTTATTGCATCATTCCTAAGGTTCGTGGAAATTACCGCAGCGTACCTATGGAGGATCTGCTGCAGGAAGCAGAGTACCTTGCAGAACAGGGTGTCAGAGAATTGATCCTGGTTGCTCAGGAGACTACCCTCTACGGCAAGGATCTTTACCAAAAGGTAATGCTATCCGAGCTGTTAAGTAAATTATGTCAGATTACGGGAATTGAATGGATTCGTATCCTTTATTGTTATCCGGAGGAGATTACGGATGAACTGATCGAAACCATGAAAAAGGAGCCGAAGATCTGCCGCTATCTTGATATACCAATTCAACATGCTTCAGACCGTATTCTTAAGCTTATGGGCCGTCGTACCAGCAAAGCGGACCTGAGCAATATTATTGCAAAATTAAGAATGAATCTCCCGGACATTGCGCTTCGTACCACACTGATCACCGGTTTTCCCACTGAGACAGAGGAAGAGCATGCGGAACTTATGGAGTTTGTAAAGGAAATGCGCTTTGAACGGCTCGGTGTCTTTACTTATTCCAAAGAAGATAATACCCCGGCTGCAACACTTAAGCCTCAGATACTTGCCAAAGTAAAGAAGCAGCGGCAAAAGGATATCATGAAACTGCAGCAGGCTCTTTCCTTTGAACGCACTGCCGGACTCATCGGCAAAACCTTTGAAGTCCTGATCGAGGGTCGTGTTACCCAGGAGGAGAATGTCTATATCGGAAGAACCTATATGGATGCACCTCAGGTGGACGGTTTCTTCTTTGTCGCCTCTGAGGAGGAATTAATCTCAGGAAGCCTTGTTAAGGCAGTTGTTACGGCTGCAAAAGGCTATGACCTTATTGGTGAAATTGTAGAAGGGAGCTTAAAATAATGAATCTGCCGAATAAGATCACTATATTCAGAGTATTTATGATACCGGTGTTTGTAGTGGTTATGCTCTATGATGTCATACCCTATAACCATTTTATTGCAGCGGCTATCTTTATCATTGCATGCCTGTCGGATTTTCTTGATGGTTATATTGCCAGAAAGTATCATCTGATTACCAACTTTGGCAAATTCATGGACCCTCTGGCAGATAAGCTCCTGGTCTCCAGCGCCTTAATCTGCTTTGTGGAGCTGGGACTCATGCCCTCCTGGATGGTCATTATTATCATTGCAAGAGAGTTCATCATCAGTGGTTTTCGCCTGGTAGCTTCCGATAACGGTGTAGTGATCGCTGCAAGCTGGTGGGGAAAGCTTAAGACCAATGTCCAGATGGTAATGAGTGTTATGCTGATCATTAATCTTGACTATCCCTTGATCAATGTATTAGAACAAGTCGCTATTTGGCTGGCGATTGCTCTGACCGTGATCTCTTTGGTAGATTACATGTTGAAGAATAAATCTGTATTAATTGAAAAACATAAATAAGAAGCAGGCTAGGAAAGGTAAGGTAGTTCCTATGACAGTTGAACTAATCAGTGTTGGAACAGAACTTCTTCTGGGAAACATTGTAAATACAAATGCTAATTATTTATCCCGCAAATGTGCGGAACTGGGCTTTTCCTTATATTATCAGATTACAGTCGGCGATAATGAAGAACGCTTTTGTAAAGTATTAAAGGAAGCAATGGAGCGTTCAGATATCATAATCCTAACCGGAGGCCTGGGGCCTACCCAGGATGATATGACCAAGGAAGGGGTAGCAAAGGTATTAGGCCGGGAACTAGTAATGGATGAGCACTCCATAGAACGGATTGCAGCCTATTTTAAATTCTGTCAGCAAGGCGAGGCTTCGGATCCGGATCATATCCCTGCTGTCATTACGGAAAATAATTGGAAGCAGGCACTGAAAATTGATGGCTGCATGGTCATTGATAATAACAATGGAACCGCTCCCGGATATATCGTGGAGAATGAGGGAAAGACCGTTATTTTACTGCCCGGACCTCCCAGTGAGATGGTCCCCATGTTTGAAGAAGCCATCTTACCTTACTTAAAAAAGAAGCAGAATAAGATCTTTGTTTCCCGTATGGTTAAAATTTGCGGAGTCGGAGAAAGCAAGGCGGAGACAGAGCTGCTTGATTTAATTAACGGACAGACAAATCCCACCATTGCGCCCTATGCCAAGGAAAGTGAAGTTCATTTTCGTATTACCGCAGCAGCTGATAATCAGGCGGAAGGAGAGCGGATGATCGCCCCTCTGGTGGAGGAATTATACCGTCGCTTCGGTGTGAATATCTATAGCACCAAGGAGGAGGAGACCCTGGAAGAGGTAGTGGTTTCCCTGCTGAAAGAAAAGGGCTGTACCCTGTCCACAGCAGAATCCTGCACCGGCGGCTTACTCACAGGACGTCTGGTCAATGTTGCAGGGGTATCGGAGGTATTAATGGAAGGCTTTATCACTTATTCCAATGAAGCGAAGCAGAAATACCTTGGTGTAAAGGAGGATACCCTGGCTTCCTACGGCGCTGTCAGTGCTCAGACTGCTCAGGAAATGGCCATCGGTGCTGCACAGGCCGCTTCGTCACAGGCAGCCCTGGCTGTAACAGGAATAGCAGGTCCGGAAGGTGGTACTCCCCAGAAACCTGTGGGTCTCGTTTACATTGCTTGTTATTTACAGGGCAAGGTAAGCGTCAGGGAGCTGCACTTAAAGGGTAACCGTTCCAGGATTCGGGAGCAAAGTGTGATTCAAGCCCTTGATTTACTTCGTAGATGTTTAATCGAACCATAAATTGTATGTTATTGGTAATTACCTTTGACTTTTATCTGATTTTTCCAACTGAAATATAACATTTTTTATAAATTGTTCCATAATACAATAGAAATGACACAGTTATATCCTATTTTAAAGGTAAGAGAAATCGTAGTTCTACCAGAGATGCAAAGGAAGGTAGGTTATAGGTATGGAACAATTTAAGAAAAGGATTTTGCTTATAATAACGGTTATGGGATTATTTCTTCTTACCGGATGTGATATAGTCAGTTTTGACTTCTTTAACGGCAGTAAGGAATCTGAGAATGGGGTAATCACCCTTGCACCTTCCAAGGAGAATAAGCCTTCCATAACCTCTGAAGAAAGTAATGAAAAAGGAACAGCTTCATCCATTGACAAAAAAGCCGACGAGGATAAAACTGCAGCGGATCATGAGGATGAGGACAATACACCGTCTCCAACAGCAATACAGCCGGCAGCAACTGTTGACTTACCCTTATATACGGTTGATGTCAATACCGGTGAAACCGAGCCGATCACAGCAGCCGTTCCTAAGGATAGTGAAATCACACCTGAATTAATTATAACAAATGTAGTGGAAGCTATGGCGGATCAATCACTTAATGTTGGTATTGAGAGTGTAAGTACAGAAAAGGATGCGATTATCGTAAGTTTTTACAAAGATAAAGCACCTTTAAATGATATTGGTTCCGCTTATGAAGGGCCAATTCTTGATGCAATCGCAATGAGCTTGATTGACAATTTAACGGATTATAATAAAGTGATCTACCGGGTAGAAGGCAAGGCCTATATCGGCAGCCATACAGAGCTTGAACTTAATGAGCCTTACCTTACCAGATAGGAAGATTACAGTCATGAACACAGATCAGGTTCATGAGAGAATGAAAATGTTGTGCGCATGGGAAGGAATGAAAGATCATGAACACGGACTTTGTTCATGACTGAAGCAATTTATAATCAGGTAATTGTTGAACATCAATTTTACATTCGACAATTACCTGATTATTTATTAATTATGCATGCAGGTTTGCGATTTATTGGCACTGCCATGTTTCCACAAACATATATTGCGACATTGATTAACTTATGTTATCGTTACTAACATAGCTGCAAATACTAATATCATCTGTTGCCAGATGAATGAAACATTCAGGAAAGGTAATGAACTATGAGTAAGGTATTCGTCGTCGGAGGCGGTGCGGCCGGTATGCTGGCAGCCATTACCGCAGCGAGGAATGGACATAAAGTCATACTATTTGAGAAAAATGAAAAGCTTGGAAAGAAGCTCTTCATCACAGGAAAAGGGCGATGCAACCTTACCAATGCCTGTGATAAGGATACCTTCTTCTCACAGGTGGTCACCAATCCAAAGTTCCTGTTTAAGGCTTATCACACCTTCAGTAATTATGATGCAATGGATTTCTTTGAACAGTTGGGACTTGCTCTGAAGACAGAACGTGGAATGCGAGTCTTCCCCGAGTCTGATAAATCCTCGGATGTGATTGCTGCATTAAAACGGGAATTGGAACGGCAATCCGTCAGTATCCGCTATCAAAGCCAGGTAGAGGAGCTTGTGGTGAAGGACGGCAGCTTCTATGGGCTTCGCATAAAAGGAGCATCGGAAGCTTTGACCGGAGATGCTGTGATCATTGCAACCGGAGGTCTGTCTTACCCTGTGACTGGCTCCAGTGGTGACGGCTATCGTTTTGCCAAATCCTTGGGCCATAGCGTAACCGATTTATCCCCCTCTCTGGTTCCTTTGCATACCAAGGAAAGCTTTGTCAGGGATTTAATGGGATTATCCCTTAAGAATATCGAAATTACCGTTACCAGCGGTCAGAAGCAGGTATATCATGATTTTGGTGAACTTCTCTTTACCCATTTTGGTGTCAGTGGACCTGTCATCCTAAGTGCCAGCAGCTATATACAACCCTATATAGGAAAGCAGGACCCCTTAAAGCTGTGTATAGACCTTAAGCCTGCACTTAGTGAGGAGCAGCTGGACGCCCGAATTCTCCGAGATTTTGAGGAATTTAAAAATAAACAATTTAAGAATTCCCTGGACCACCTATTGCCAAATAAACTAATTGATGTTATTATTCGTCTAAGCCTGATCGATTCGGAAAAGAAAGTAAATTCAATCACGAAGGAAGAAAGACTTAGATTAGTACATGTTTTAAAGCATTTTACACTACAGATTACAAGGCTGGCGGACTATAATCAGGCCGTGATCACCAAGGGCGGGATCAATGTAAAAGAAATCAATCCCTCCACCATGGAATCAAAGCTTGTGAGCAGAGTGTACTTTGCCGGGGAAGTTTTGGATCTGGATGCATTGACCGGAGGCTTTAATCTTCAGATTGCCTGGTCAACTGCTTATCTGGCCGGACTCTCCATATAAAATGAAAGGTAGTGTAAAGTAACGTATGAAAACCCGTAGCCTGGAAATTTGGCTCAATCAGAACCTTGAAAATTGCTAGATATAGTTTGTTGGCAGGCTACCGCCGCCCTTGACAGCATGACAAAACAATGCTCCGGCATTTCTGCC
>JAJUHH010000214.1 GCA_029267975.1 Clostridiales bacterium | reverse complement strand
GAGAAATGATTTTCAAAGGTGCCCAGATAACGCTTGGTATAAGGATACAGGCCCTCCTCCAAAAGCTTGGTCACTACAGCTCTCTTGATATGGAGGGAACGGGCGGCGATATCCATCCTGTGATCAAGACGCGCAAAGAAATCCTTCTCATCTGCTGCCAGATAGGCAAGCCGGGGCATGTTAATGGTAACAACACCAATAGAACCGGTACTCTCGCCGGAGCCAAAGAAGCCGCCGGTCTTCTTGCGAAGCTCACGCAGATCTAGGCGCAGTCTGCAGCACATGGACCTGATATCGCTGGGTTCCATATCGCTGTTAATGTAATTTGAGAAATAAGGAGTACCGTATTTTGCGGTCATCTCGAACAAAAGTCGGTTATTCTCGGTATCAGACCAGTCAAAGTCCCTGGTAATGGAATAAGTGGGGATTGGATACTGGAAGCCTCTGCCGTTAGCATCACCCTCAATCATAATCTCGATGAAGGCTTTATTTACCATATCCATTTCCTTCTTGCAGTCCTTATATTTAAAATCAACCTCCTTACCACCCACGATGCAGGGTAATTCTGCAAGGTCATTGGGAACCGTCCAATCTAAGGTGATATTAGAGAAGGGTGCCTGGGTTCCCCAACGGCTGGGCGTATTTACACCGTATACAAAGGACTGGATGCACTGCTTCACTTCTCTATAAGAAAGGTTGTCAATCTTTACAAAGGGTGCCAGGTAGGTGTCAAAGGAGGAAAATGCCTGAGCACCTGCCCATTCATTTTGCATAATTCCAAGGAAGTTTACCATCTGATTGCATAGGGTTGACAGGTGGCTTGCCGGGGAAGAGGTAATCTTACCGGGTATGCCCCCCAGGCCTTCCTTGATCAGCTGTTTCAGGGACCAACCTGCACAATAACCGGTCAGCATGGACAAATCGTGCAAATGAATGTCTGCGTTACGATGCGCATTGGCGATCTCCTCATCGTAAATCTCTGACAGCCAGTAATTTGCAGTAATTGCTCCTGAGTTATGTAAGATAAGACCGCCCACAGAGTAGGTAACTGTGGAGTTCTCCTTCACTCTCCAGTCTTCCTCATTGACATAATTATTCACGATCTCTTTGTAGTCAAGGATCGTGGATTTCATATTACGAATCTTCTCTCTATTCTTACGGTAAAGGATATAGGCCTTCGCTACATCGGTATATCCTGTCTGCTCCAATACATTCTCCACACTGTCCTGAATATCTTCCACATGGATCGTGTTGTCCTTAATTTTCTTTTGAAAATCGGAAGTAACTCGAAGTGCTAATAGACTTATAATCTCCTCGTTGTAAAACTTCTGGGTCGCTTTAAAGGCTTTGGTAATAGCTTCACTGATTTTTCCCAGGTTGAAGTCGGCAACCTGACCGTCTCTCTTAATAACATTAATCATATGTAACTGTCTCCCTTCCCGCGCTTTACTTCATCTTTACTCATAAGAACCTGTCAAAAATATCGTACCAGAAAAAGCCATTTTCGTCAATAATAAAAAATACTATATCTATGCGATGATTTTCATCCACGCACAATATATAGTATTTATTGTAGTAATATAGACCCATTAAGAAAATACTCTCATATGCCGGTTCGCTGCTATAAGCTATGAAAAATCTCCTTTGGCACATAAGCCCTGACAAAAATACCATCCTGGCCATATTCCTCTTCCAGAAGCTGTCCGTATTTACGAATCGTTTGGATCTTACCTGCTTCCTGATAAGAGAAAACTCTCTCTATCAAAACCTTACGTTCCTTTAAGATGTTCTCCACCAGCTCCAGGAGCTTGTCGACATTTGCACCGGTCTTGGCTGAGATTTTCACGGTATAGTCTGCCTTTAAATCTCTTATAACCTGATCTTCTTCTAATTTATCCTGCTTATTGAAGGCAGTAATGATAACTTTGTCATGAACCCCCAGCTTATTCAAGGTATCATATACAATATGCATCTGGCTGTCCACATCCGGATTGGAGCTGTCTACCACATGCAGGATAATATCCGCATGCTTTGCTTCTTCCAGAGTACTGCGGAAGGCTTCAATCAGATGATGGGGGAGCTTGCGGATAAAACCAACCGTATCCGTCAGTAAGATCTGCTGCCCACTTTCCAAGGTCAGATTTCTTGTGGTGGGATCCAGGGTTGCAAATAATTTATCCTCTTCCAGTACCCCTGCGTTGGTCAGATAATTTAGCAATGTGGACTTGCCTGCATTGGTATAGCCAACGATCGCTACCACTGGAAGCATATTCTTGCTTCGCAGACTTCGGGAAGTTTCCCTGTTCTGCTTCACTTCCTCCAGCTCATGCTTTAGCTGACTGATCCTTTCCTTGATCAAACGACGGTCCATCTCCAGCTTCTTCTCACCGGGACCTCTGGTTCCGATTCCACCACCTAGTCTGGATAAGGAATTACGCAGTCCGATCAGTCTTGTAGACCGATAGCGAAGCTGCGCCAGCTCCACCTGTATCTTACCTTCTCTGGTAGAAGCATGATCAGCAAAGATATCCAGTATTATGATTGTTCGATCAAGAACCTTTAACTGGAGTGCATCCTCCAGATTCTTTAGCTGTGCCGGTGACAGCTCATCATCACAGATAATACCTGTAGCACCGGTTTCAAGGGCAAGTGCCCGAACTTCATCAATCTTCCCTTTGCCAATATAGGTTCCGGGATGAATGCTTTCCCTGTTTTGAATTATTTTGCCGACAGTAACTGCTCCGGCCGTTGACGCCAGTTCTTCCAGCTCATCCAGAGAACGGACGGTATCGTCATTATCAGAGGAAGCAACGCCCACCAGGACAAATCGCTCCTCCTGATCCTTTATTTCATATAATTCTGCCATTTAAAAAACCATGCCTTTCCATTGCCTATCTTTACTCCGGAAGCTCTGAGGTCATTAAGCGGGTTTCGATAAATTTACTTTCTCTAACCGCATCTTCATCCTCCGGATATCGACTGATATAGTCCGCTAATTTTGCTGCGGCCTCTTCAAATCTGCCGAGTTTCTCATAGGCAACAATCTCATTTCGCTTCAGGGTCCTTATGGTAGCTGCCTGACCATAGGCAATTCCCTGCTCCAGATAGTTCAGCGCTTCCTCATATTGTCCTGTCTTAATCAGACAGCTTCCAATCTGGTTATATACCTCGGAGGAAACAGGCTTTCCCGTATCCATATATGTCTCATAGTAATAGATCGCTTTGGGGTAATCCTTTTTCACCCTGTAAATCTCACCGATATAATAATATGCTTCCTGAAAGCCATTGGCATAACCATCGCTAAACTCTGCTAAGGCAGTATCATAATCACCCTGCAAATAATGAAGCTTTGCTGTATTATACTGATCCTGACTTGTCTTTACCTCAATCTCTGAGGCTTTGGTCAGGACTTCAGCTGCTGCAGCAGTCTCCCCCTGTTCCATCAATAAATAGTATTTCCCAAAATAATGATTATAAAAGTCCGGTTTTAGGGAAATCGCCATATCATAATCTGCAAGGCTTTTCTCATAATCCCTTAGGATGCGGTAACAATAAGCTCGATTATTATATGCCATATCATCCTTCTCATTCTGATTAACCAGTCTGGTATAAGTCTTGACTGCTTCCTCATAATCGCCGATAATGCTCTGGGCAGAACCGGCATAATACAGGATATCCCGATCCAATTCAGTTAAGATTCGGATGCTGAGCGCCTTGCCGAATTCCTCAACGGCTTTGACATAATCATACATAAAGTAATATGCAATCCCTTTCCCCCGATACATACGCTTATTGTTCCGATTGGTGATTACCATATCCTTATTCACATATGCTTTATCAAATACCTGCAGTGCTTCTTCGTAACGGCCTAATTTGGTCAGTGTCAGCCCATAATCAATATAATAATCCGCCCGATTGGGATTTGCTTTAATTGCCTGGTCAAACTCTGCTGCGGCCTCCTCGTAATTGCCATCAAGAAAGTTTTTCTTTCCGTCACGATAAAGGTTACCGGCCGTCGTACATCCTGACACCATAAGCAACAGTAGCAAACATATACCCACAGAAAGAAGCTTCTTCATCGCAATCCCCCAAATCATCCTAAGTACTGTGACAGAAATATGTTCTCTTGTAATTTATGTAAATTATACCTGTTATTAGCATTTCTACCATATATAGTAGTATTTGCTTTATTATATAACATAATAAGCAAATTTACAACATGATTAATATACTATCTGCCCCCAGGCTAGGGCGTTATCATCTACAGGAATCCTCTGCTCCACCGGAAGAATTGGCTCAAATGGCAAATGAGGCTCAGTCTGGTACCAATAGGCAGTCGTAGACCAGTCGTCACTTCTGTGGTTGGCATGCCCGTGTTCAATGGTAACCTTAATGGATTCTTCGAACATGATCGGATCCTGAATATGATAGCGGTAATAGCTGATCTTTCCCTTCCAATTATCCCTGCCTCCAAGGATTAAGCCATGATAGGGTGCACTGTACTCCTGTGTGGGACACCATGCCATATTCACATAATCCTCAGTACCTGTACCATGCAGCCTTGGCATGGGCTCTCCGTCGATAAAGATCATGTCATCTCCTTCCCCCGGCCAGTCCCATAACCCAGAAGTATTCAGATTATGAATATTAACATTCGCACCTACATAATGTCCGCGTCCTTTAGCATTTAGGATGACATAGTTTTCGCTACCAGTGGTATTCTCACCGCCAAAGCACCAATCTGTATGCTTTTCAAAGGCAGACTGCGCTATCCCCTTCGTGGGAAGCTCCCGGTGCCACTGGGCATGAAAATACAGCAGCTCTTCCTTGGGTTCCTTATATTCCTCATAATCAACATAGTAATAGAGGATCAAAGTGCTTTCGCATTCGTTCTTTACAGTCAGCAGTGCTCTTTCTTTAAAGGGCATGGGAAACCAGCAGTTAAAGCCCTTACCCTCCTGGGGACTCATCTGCAAAGGAGCAGATACAAAGTTCTTACACATCCCATGTCCCATACCAAAGAAGTCGCCAACGGGCGCCAGCACACTGGGTTCTTCCTCATTGTCCCAATAAAATTGAAGCAAAACCTTCCGTAGGCTGTTCTTCTCTTCTGCAACCCCATCATTCCCCATTGTCATCCATAGATGTGTGATCATTCCTGGCGCTTTGATATCAGCAATTACTGCCGTATCACCGGGCTTAATGAAAATCCTGTCATTATTGCCGCCCGTGCGGTCATAGGATGATTCTCTTCTTCTCTTTCCTTCCCGTGGTATCATGATGGTTGACAAATCTGCTGCATAATTTTGCATCTTATTATTTCACTCCTTCATTCATTGATTGATTGCTTGCTTCACCTTTCCAATTAATGAAACATCCTTTATCCAGTTAACAGCCTGGGTAGGATATCAGTACTGCTTTAATTAAAACCGCCGCTGAAGATTTGTATCTTCTGCGGCGGCAATGTTCATTTTAACCAAAGATTGAGAAGGTTAAGAAAATGGTTGCTGTTAAGGATGCTACCAGG
>JAJUHH010000213.1 GCA_029267975.1 Clostridiales bacterium | reverse complement strand
TGTAGCTCCTGCATCCATGGCATTTTCAATTAATTCTTTTACTACGGCACTGGGGCGTTCAACCACCTCACCTGCCGCAATTTGGTTAATGGTTGCTTCATCAAGGATATGAATCAATGACATGTTCCTCCCCCCTTCCTGTGTTTGTTAGATTCTATCTTTAATCTTCTTCTGCAGCTGGTATAGCTTATTGATGGCATCTATGGGTGTAAGTCGGGCGATATCCATATCCCTCAGCTCTGTGATAATATCTTCGTTATCTGAAGTACCAAACAAGGAAAGCTGATAGGAACTCTCCCTGGCATGCTTCTTTTTGGATGAACTCTCCTGGGATGCTTGGGACTTGGCAGTATCCACAAAGGAGAAGGCCTCCTGAACAAAGGTATCGTTAGCTGCTGCATCCTCCGGTGCAGAAAGATTCCTGGTTTTTAAGGCCAGATCATTGCCGGTAAGCTCCGTAACGATCTCGGAGGCACGTTTCAGTACACTGGCCGGTACCCCCGCCAGCTTGGCAACCTGGATACCGTAGCTCTTGTCAGCACCACCCTTGACGATCTTTCGAAGGAATACAATATCATCCCCATGCTCCTTCACAGCAATGCAATAATTATTTACACCCTCAAGCCGTCCCTCCAGTTCGGTAAGCTCATGATAGTGGGTGGCAAACAGGGTCTTGGCTCCAAGAATTTGGCTGTTGCTGATGTGCTCCACCACAGCCCAGGCAATGCTCAAGCCGTCAAAGGTAGAGGTACCCCGCCCGATTTCATCCAGAATCAATAGGCTGTTCTTGGTGGCATTGCGAAGAATATTGGCGACCTCGGTCATTTCCACCATAAAGGTACTTTGGCCGCTGGCTAGGTCATCGGATGCCCCCACACGGGTAAATATCCTGTCAACAATCCCAATCTGAGCCGAATCGGCGGGAACAAAGCTGCCAATCTGGGCCATCAGCACGATTAGTGCGGTCTGTCTCATATAGGTGGACTTACCTGCCATATTTGGTCCGGTGATAATCGAAACCCGGTTCTGCTTATTATCCAGTAAAGTGTCATTGGCCACGAACATATCATGGGAAATCATTCGCTCTACTACGGGATGTCTGCCGTTCTTGATATAAAGGGAGCCGTTAGTATTCAGCTCCGGCTTCACATAATTATTCTGCTCCGCTACCAGCGCCAGGGAAGCAAAGACATCGATTTTGGCAATGGCCTTGGCAGTCTGCTGGATACGCTTTACTTCCAGTGCAATCCTGTCCCTGATCTCGCTGAACAGATCATATTCCAGAGAAAAGAGCTTATCCTCCGCCCCCAGAATGATATCCTCCAGTTCCTTTAGCTCCGGTGTTGTGTAGCGTTCGGCATTGGCCAGGGTCTGCTTGCGGATCCAGCCTTCCGGTACCAGATTCTGATAGGAGTTGGTTACCTCCAGGTAATATCCAAATACTCTGTTAAAGCGAATACGCAGATTTTTGATACCGGTAGCTTCCCGCTCCTTTGTCTCCAGATCCATGAGCCAATCCTTACCTTCGGTCTTGGCCTTTCTAAGGCGGTCTACCTCTTCGTTATATCCTTCTTTAATAATGCCGCCTTCCTTTACGGTTAAGGGAGGCTCCTCAGCGATGGCAGAGGTAATAAGTTCACAGATATCCTGAAGGGGATCCAGTTCTTCCTGGATTTCCTTCAAAAGCTGATCCTCAAAGCCCTGCAAAAGGAATTTAATATGGGGCAGCATGGACAGGGAGGAGCTAAACGCTACCAGATCCCGGGGATTGGCGCTCTTATAACTGATCTTACTCATGAGACGTTCCAGATCGTAGATGGGATTTAGATATTCCCGGATCTCCTCCCTGGTAATCATATTACTCTTTAGTTGGCTGACTGCCTCCAGTCTTTGATTGATCATGTCATAATCAATCAATGGCTGCTCCATATAGCTGCGAAGCAATCTGGCTCCCATGGCAGTTTTGGTCTTATCTAAAACCCAGAGCAGGGAGCCCTTTTTGGTCTTCTCCCGAATGGTTTCTGTCAGCTCCAGGTTGCGAACAGTGGAGCTGTCTAAAAGCATATACTTCTCATAGGTATAGGGAGTCAGCTTTGTGATATGGGACAGGGAATTCTTCTGAGTCTCCCGTAAAAACTGCATAATACAGCCTGCCGCTATAATGCCGATGGTATAATCCTTCAGACCAAGACCATCCAAAGCAGCTATCTGAAAATGCTCCTTTAAGGCTCTGACACAAAGCTCATCATCAAAATACCAGGGTTCCAGTGGGGAGAGCGCCAGATTATTATAGCTTTTCAGGGCATCGATATTGATGCCTGATACGAAAAAGCTATCATTACAGATAATCTCCGAAGGAGACCATTTATAGATTTCATCCATGAGCTTTCGCTCATTATCAACCTCGGTAACATAATAATCACCGGTGGTGACATCGACGATGGATACACCAAAGGCATTGGTGGTATGTACAACCGACATAAGGTAATTATTCTTGCTTTCATCCAGAACCTGGGTATTGAGGTTGGTTCCAGGGGTAACAATCCGGATTACCTCACGCTTTACAATCCCCTTTGCCTGCTTTGGATCCTCCACCTGTTCGCAGATGGCTACGCGATAGCCGCGGCTTACCAGCTTGCTCAGATAGCCTTCCACGGAATGATAGGGTACACCGCACATGGGAGCCCGTTCCTCCTGGCCGATGTTCTTTCCGGTCAGGGCAATCTCCAGCTCCCGGGCGCAGATATGGGCATCCTCAAAAAACATTTCATAAAAATCGCCCAGGCGATAAAATAAAATACAGTCTTTATATTGTTCCTTGATCTGCATATATTGCTGCATCAGAGGAGTTAATTGTGTCATGGTTCAAGATCCTTTCGTATATTCACACTTTTGTGATTGGTAAAAAACATATCTCTAAACAAGGGAGATAGGTACAGCAAACTCTGTACCTATGGAATTATACCATATGCATTATTCTGAAACAACATCCTCCAGCAGGTTGTCCCCATCTGCAGCGCTGGTAGCGAGGATATCACAGCGTTCATTCATGGGGTGTCCGTTATGCCCCTTTACCCATACAAAGGTAACCTGATGAGGCTCCATTGCTTTTAGCAGGCGCTTCCAAAGGTCAATATTCTTTACCGCTTCATTCTTTCCTCTGGTCCAGCCCTTCTTGATCCAGCCCTCCAGCCAATGCTCGTTAAAGGCCTTAACAAGATATTGGGAGTCAGAATACAGGGTAACCTTACATGGCTTTGTTAAGGCCTCCAGGCCTGCAATGGCAGCCATGAGCTCCATGCGGTTATTGGTGGTCTTCTTATAGCCGGCACTGTATTCCCGTTCGTGAACCGTTCCCTTGGAATCTATATAGACAATTATGGCTCCATAGCCCCCGGGTCCATCCGGGTTCCCTCTGGCAGAGCCATCCGTATAGATGCTTACATTCATATTATCTTCCACTCCCCTAGATTTAAAAATTCTTGGGCGGCCTCTTCTGCTGCGTCAGTGATTTCCTGAGGATAGCCTAACATATCCAAAAGCTTGATTGCATTCTTGGAGATGGCCTTGCCCTGATATAATTTATAATCAAATATGATCTGTCTGTTTTCAATCCGTTCCTGGAAATGATAATTGGAGAAATCCTTCTCCAGAATATGCGTCAGCTCGATATCATGGGTTGCAGCAAAGATAAAGGTATTCTTCTTAGCCAGTGAGGCCAGGATTCGGGAGGAAGCAGCAATTCGCTCCAGAGTATTGGTACCGCGAAGCACCTCATCAATGAAGCAGAGTACAGGAATATCATCATTTACCCGGTCCAGAATACGTTTTAAGGATTTGATTTCAACAATATAGTAGCTCTCACTGCTGAAAATATTGTCTCGCAAAGCCATGGAGGAATAAATCATAAAATAATTTCCCTGATAGCTTCTGGCGGTTGAAGTATAAATGGTCTGTGACAGGATCGCGTTAATTGCCAGTGTCTTAATGAAGGTAGACTTTCCTGAAGCATTGGAGCCTGTCAGCAGGACACTGCGATCCTCTGTAATTGAATTGGGGACAGGATCATTCAGCAAGGGATGGTATAAATCCACAGCGGATATTTTACGCTCCTTCCCCTTGGTAAGCACCGGCTCACAATAATAATCCAGCAGCTTACGAAAGGATGCTGCCGCGATCATACTGTCAAGATAGCCCACCGTTTCAAAGATGCGGTTTAATACTGCCCTGTTCTTCTTAAAGAAGCTTAGCATGGAGTTAAACTTGATAATATCCAGATGAAAGAGCATGCGGATGTAATCTAAGATCATGTCCAGGATATCACCGTTGCCGCTCTTAGGTGCCAGGATAAAGCCGCCGCGTTTTATTTTATTAAAATGTTTTATGTCCTCCTTCAGCCGGTCATTATAGGTCTTAAGCTCAGGCAGATCCCTTCTGATCAGTGCTTTTGCGCTGTCCAGCAAGCGGAAGATAAAGGGAAATACCAAGAGGTAATGCTCTATTTTTGCTTTACAGGAGTAATAATGAAAGATATTGACAATGGCTATAATAAAGGTAAGAGTGCCACCCAGACCAGGAATAAAAAAAATCAAAGCAATGGAAGCAAGAAGACCCAGATCCAGGAGATAATGGATCAGATTACTGTCTGCCTTCTGTGCCTCAAGACGGTCAATATATTCATAGACCGAAATATTACGAAGCTTTCCAACCTCATGAAGCTTGGTCTGAAGAAGAATACGAGCTTCTTCATTTTCCTCAAAGTATTTGATCAGACGGTTGCGCTCTGTAAGCTCCTCTTCCTGAAAGCAGGGCTTACGCAGCAAGGCGTACAGATACTCTTCACCAATGGAGGATTGGGTGTTATTCATGGTCATATAGATTTCATCCATATCGATGTCATTCCAGGTAATATCATCCACATCCAGGCGCTCATCCTTCACGGAATGATAATAAGCTTTGATGGATTCGAATTTTTCAGCGGTATATTCCTCCTTGGGAACATCCCCCCATTCTCTTTTGACCCGCTCGATAAAGTTCTTATGTTCCTTCCAGGCATTTATCTTACTCCATATAATGAGTCCAATGACTCCTACAAGTATCACAATCAGATATTGCATTCCTATTCTCCGTTCTATGTGAATTTGTTAATCAGATAATTTAAATGATAGGGCTATTATAAAATTCTAAACCCTTAATGTCAACTTTGGGTGCTTGGAAAAAAATAACGGCTACTTATGTAGCCGCATAGAAGAAACCCAATACAGGACTGATTACTGAGCTTGAAAATCACTTTAATTATCTACAATAAATAATAGCTTTAAACATCTATCAAAATTATCTCTTAATAAAAGTGGCTGAACATTTCTGTCCAGCCACGAAATACTCTTCCTTTAATCGTTAATGTATCGAACACACTTCACAGGTCTTCTGTAATACATATTTGAAATCTTAATTCCGTCCCTCTTATTGCTTGCATGTATTATCTTACCGTTGCCGATATACATACCAACATGATTAATATAGGAGGA
>JAJUHH010000212.1 GCA_029267975.1 Clostridiales bacterium | reverse complement strand
TCGGAACAGTCAAAGCTGTAAGAAAATAGATACAGATCCACAGTGCCTTATCAAAATATATCAGAGATGGATTAAAATGCCCAGAGAATCTGGGAGAAAGGAATAATCCAATTACCATCTGAGATAATTGGATTATACGTGAGATTATGAAAAGGATCAGAAGAATAATAACATTTTTACTCATATCAGTGATACTGACAGGCTGCGGTACCATTGAGAATCCCATTGTGGCAAAGCAAACAAAGACCACAGAGGATGGCGACCTGACCAAGCAGGAGACGGACTATACCTTTCAGGCAGAGGTCCTTGATGTTGATGTAACACTCCTAGTCACTCCGGATGCAGACAGTAATGAAGCAAGAACTTCAGATAAAATCAGTGTTACGGTATCGGAAGATATCAAAAACACCTATGGTGATGTTGTTAGCATGGAGCAAATCAAACCCGGTGATTTTGTTCAGATCACTTATGATGGGACCATCTTAGAATCCTATCCCGCACAGATTACGGCAAAGAGCATTCTGCTTACCGGTCATAATGATCTGATTGACGGATATATGGCACTCATTGATCATATCTATCAGGACGATCCGGCCTTAAACAGTGAGATTAGCATGATTGCCCTTGATACCACTGGTTGGAGCGGTTTAACAGAGATTGAGAAGGAACTGATCTTCACCCTGGTCCAGGAAGCCTATGGTTTTGAGATCAAGGAGGGGACCTATGATGAACTGGCTGAGCAGGGACTGATCAATAAGGAGCAGCTGTATTTTGAAAAGGGTGTCCTGATCAAATTAGAGAATGTGAAGTATGACGAAAGCAAGAAGGAGATTACTTGTGCCATCAGTAAATGGCGAAGTGGTCTCGGTGCCATCGGCTCCGATGATGCCGCTGCAAAGCTGAAGGATGGTGTATGGAATATCGAACTAAAAAACCAATGGATCAGCTGAGCCTTTTACAGCAGCTGATCCATCAGGTAGTAGGCAAGATATAATACTGCCAGGAAGGCAACATTATATAAAGTAAAGCAGAGCAGATATTTCTTTCCATCGGCAGCCTTTGTTTTACTGTAGAATTTGTAGGAAATCAAGCTGGCCAGGGAGGCAACCAGGGTACCGAGTCCTCCCAGGTTGGAGCCTAAGAGCACCGCTCTAAAATCCTCTGTAAAGGCAGATAAGAGCACGGCAGCAGGAACATTACTGATAATCTGGCTTGCAAGCAGGGTTCCAAGCAGTTCTCTTCCCCGAAGCGCTGAGGCCAGCAGCTCCCGCAAAAAGGACAGATTGCCGATATTACCAACGAAGACAAAGAAACATACAAAAGTCAGCAGCAGGGAATAATCCAGCTTTTTCAGTACAGTACGGTCGAAGATAAAAATGCTGATCAGCACGATAATTAATGTGATACGATAATCAAGTAACCTTAATACGCATGCCAGACAGACAAGGAACAAACCGCTGTAAAGGATTATCTTTCTAGGTGTTTGCTTGTCTTTTCTTTTGTTGTCTGTCAGGGTGAAGCTGATATGCTCCTTAGGAATAAAGGTTACGGTAATCCAAAGAAGCAATAAAGACAAGAGGGTATAGGGCAGTGTGATCTGAACGAAACCGGCAATCGGAATATTGTAATAGGAATAAAGAAACAGATTCTGGGGGTTACCCAACGGTGTCAGCATACTGCCTAAATTTGCTGCAATGGTTTGAAGGACCAGGATGCGGATCATGTATTTTTCCTGCCCGGTCATGGTAAGAATTAAGATGGCAAAGGGCACAAAGGTAATCAGAGCCACATCATTGGTGATCCACATGGAGCTAAAGAAGCACAGACCCACCAATACATAAGTGATGGAGCGGATATTGGCTACCTGCATGAGAAGCTTCTCTGAAAGCATTAGAAAGACTCCGGTTTTATTAAAGCCTGCTACTACAGCCATGAGGCACAGGAGCAGGGAAAGTACCCGAAAATCGATGTAGGAAATATAGTCCATGGAAGGTGGAACAAAAAACATTGTAATGATGGCAGCCAGGCCGGTGATGCATAATACCGCCTCTGCCTTGATCCATTGAATAATAGGAGCGTATTTCTTCTTTGTATTTGTTAACATATACCAACCCTTTTTCCTTGCTTTTTTTATGCTAAGTGATAAAATACATAATGTTATATTGAACACCAACTGATTTTACCGCAAAAAGCCGGCAAAAGCAATTATATATTGCATGTGTTGGTATTCTTTGCTAGAATCACAATAATGACTAAAAACCTTCCAACTACATTTATCGATAAACAGCCCTATGTTTATCTGATCTTTTCCATATGGATGACGGCACTGATTACCTATGACTGATGCCTGAAGCTGGTTAAGAAGGTATAGGATACGATCATAGATAAACGGACAGGCTTGATGTACTCCAAGTGAGAAAGGCAGGAATAAAAAGTGAAAGTAAGTATCATTGTTCCTTTTCATAAAGGAACACATTTTCTTGAGGATTGCTTAGAAAGCATCAGAGATCAGGGATTAACTGACTATGAGACAGTGCTTGTACTGGATCATGTGAAGGATGATATGACAGAAATACTCAGCCGCTATCAGGACCTGAACCTGAAGGTGGTCGAACTGAAGGATGCTGAGTCGGTATACAGCAGATATGAAAGGGTAAAGAAGATGGAGCCCTTTCAGGGCTTAAGCGGTGTGGCAGCTGCCAGAAACGCAGGACTTAGGGCTGCGACAGGAGAATATGTATATTTCCTGGACAGCGATGACTACATAATGAGCGGAACCCTGCAGCTCTTACTGCAGGCAGCAGAGGAGCAGGCCGCTGATTTTACCTATGGTAAGCGAGCGAATACCTGGTTTCGCCGGATGGTCTATCTATCCTCACTGGAGGAAAAAGAAAGCGAAGAGGACTCAGAAGAAGAACAGGAACGCAATGACCAGGAGACGGAGGAACAGGGCGGCGACGGCCAGGGGAATGCAGAAGCTGCAGAAGAACCTGTCAAATTGACCCGCCGTGAGAAGAAGATTCTGAAGGTTCAGGATAAGCTTGCCGCTGCGACTCTTGTGGACGAAGAGGCCTTGGCAATGTTAGCGGAGGCATATCATACCCTGTTTGTAGCCAAGAAAGGTCTTGTTTGCGTATCTGTACTGGGTATTTTATTCCGCAGAAGCTTCCTCAAGGAGCATGGGATCGACTTTAATCCTAACTATATCTACTTCTCGGATTTGAATTTCGTCCTCCAAGCCTTAACAAAGGTAAAGACCTGTACATATCTTCCTGAGGCAATCTATGTAAAGCGTAAGCACAATGATCCGATCCATTTTCCTGCTTTATCCCAACTCAAGGCGGAGGATAAGTTTGAAGAATATATAGAGGCTTATCAGCAGGCAAGAACAATAACCCAGGAAGGCACTCCTTTAAGAGGCTTTCTGGAAAATAAGCTGATTACCTATTTTGCCAATATTTATGGGCCCAGACTTCGGCGAAGTGAAAAGGAAAGTTGGCGTACCAATCGTTTTCAGGTAATGCGTGAGATGATGGCACAGGTGGATCCTGAGAAACTAAGGAATCTGAAGGGCTATCGGAAGCGTATTGTAAGAGCACTCCTGAAGAATAATGTAAAAAAGGCGACCAGGGTTGTCAATCTGCACCTGGGTGTAAAAAAATACCGTAAGATAAAGAAGAATAAGAGGGTTTTCTCATCTTACTTATATCATAAATTCTTCACCAAAATGTCCGTGAAGGAAAACTGGGTAATCTGTGAAAGCTTTTTTGGAAAGAGCTATTCTGACAGCCCCAAATACATTTATGAGTATCTAAGCAAGAATTATCCCGGAAAATACCGCTTCATCTGGGTGGTGAACCAGAAAAGCAAGATCCCTTATCCCCATACCAGAATAAAGCGCTACAGCCTTCGTTACTACTATTATCTGGCCCGCTGTAAATATAATGTGTTCAATGTCAGACAACCGGGATGGGTAAAGAAACGGGAAGGCAATGTGTTCCTGGAAACATGGCACGGCACTCCCTTAAAGAAGCTGGTATTTGACCAGGAAGAGGTTATGGGAGCTTCCCGGCTTTACAAGGCACAATTTTATAAACAGTCCAGGATGTGGGATTACCTGGTTGCTGCCAACAAATTTTCAAGTGAAGCCTTTCGCAGTGCTTTTCTCTTTGACAAGGAGATGCTGGAATACGGATATCCCAGAAATGATATCCTACATAGTCCTGACAAGGATATGCTGGCAAGCCAAATTAAAAAGAAGCTGCGCATACCTGAGGGGAAGAAGACAATCCTCTATGCACCTACCTGGAGGGATGATGAGTACTATAGCCACGGTGAGTATAAATTTGCTCTGAAGCTGGATTTACATATGCTGAAGAAGGAACTGGGCAGCGATTATGTGGTGCTGCTGCGTACCCATTACTATATTGCCGATTCCTTAGATGTGACTGGCCTTGAAGACTTTGCCTATAATGTCTGCAAGTATGATGATATTTCTGAGCTTTATTTGATCTCAGACCTGCTGATCACAGACTATTCCTCCGTCTTCTTTGACTATGCGAATTTAAAACGGCCCATCCTATTCTATACCTATGATCTTGAAAAATACCGAGATATGCTCCGCGGCTTCTACATGGATATAGAGTCGGAAGTACCGGGTCCTCTGTTATTTACCAATGAAGAGGTGCTGGATGCTATCAAAAATATTGATCAAATCACAGCGGAGTATAAAGAGAAATATGACGTCTTCTATGAGCGCTTCTGCAGTCTGGAGGACGGTCATGCTTCGGAGAATATCGCCAAGAGGGTATTTGGTCTATAAGCTTTGCTTACCTTTCAAATAAGCATAACTTATTTGCCTAATTGCATTGTTCCGTTATAATAAGAAGAGTAAGTAGTTTGTTGAAAGGACAGGTGGCAATTGCAATGAAAAAATTAGAAATGCTCTATGAAGGAAAAGCAAAGAAGGTCTTTAAGACAGATGTGGAAGATGTTTTGATCGTTGACTATAAGGATGATGCCACAGCATTTAACGGCTTAAAGAAGGGCACGATTGTTGGCAAAGGTGTTATTAATAATAGAATGTCCAATCATGTATTTCGCCTGCTTGAGAAGGAAGGCGTTCCGACCCATTATATCGAGGAATTAAGTAACCGTGAAACTGCTGTTAAGAAGGTCGAGATCGTTCCCCTTGAGGTAATCGTACGAAATGTCTCTGCAGGAAGCTTTGCAAAGAAGATGGGCATGGAGGAAGGAATTCGTTTCATCAGTCCCACCCTGGAGTTCTCCTATAAGGATGATGCCTTGGGTGATCCCATGATCAATGATTATTATGCCATTGCAATCGGTATTGCTACCAGAGAAGAGATCGACCTGATCACAAAGTATGCTTTTAAAGTTAATGAGGTGCTTTGCAAGTATTTTGAAAGCATCGGAATAGAATTAATTGATTTCAAGATAGAATTCGGCAGATACAAGGGACAGATCATCCTTGCGGATGAGATTTCCCCGGATACCTGCAGACTATGGGATAT
>JAJUHH010000211.1 GCA_029267975.1 Clostridiales bacterium | reverse complement strand
GTATCCTGAGATCATTTACTGCGAAGGAACCAGGGATAATGTATACGTTGAGGTTGCTATGCAGCACAACAGTACCTATACGGAAGGTTGCTACAGCTTTGTTAATAATATAACAACCCCTGAAGGCGGTACCCATCTGGCGGGCTTTAAAAATGCCATTACCAAGACCTTTAATGATTATGCAAGAGCAATGAAATATTTAAAGGACAGTGATCAAAATCTGTCAGGGGAAGATATCCGTGAAGGATTAACAGCGATTATCAGTATCAAGATATCCGAGCCGCAGTTTGAGGGACAGACGAAGCAAAAGCTTGGTAATTCAGAGGCCAGAGGAGCGGTTGACAGTATTGTAAGCGAACAGCTGACCTATTTTCTGGAGCAGAATCCACAAGTGGCGAAACTCATTTGTGAAAAGGCAGTGCTTGCGCAGAGGGCAAGAGATGCAGCAAGAAAAGCAAGGGATCTTACTAGAAGAAAGACCGCACTGGAGGGAACCAGCTTACCTGGAAAACTGGCAGACTGTTCTGAAAAGGATCCTTCAAAATGCGAAATCTATATTGTTGAGGGCGATTCTGCGGGTGGTTCCGCCAAAACAGCCAGAACCAGAGCGACCCAGGCAATTCTTCCTCTCAGAGGTAAGATTTTAAATGTTGAGAAATCAAGACTGGATAAGATTCTTGTTAACAACGAAATTAAAGCAATGATTACTGCTTTTGGTACCGGTATCTCCGATGATTTTGATATTAGTAAGCTGAGATATCATAAGATTATCATTATGACTGATGCGGACGTTGACGGTGCACATATCAGTACACTCTTACTAACCTTTTTCTATCGCTTTATGCCGGAGCTGATTAAGCAGGGATATGTCTATCTGGCCCAGCCTCCCCTTTATAAAGTGGAGAAAAATAAGATGGTTCGCTATGCTTACAGTGATGAGGAACTAAACCAGATTCTGCAAGAAATCGGAAGAGATTCCAACAATAAAATTCAAAGATATAAGGGTCTTGGAGAGATGGATGCAGAGCAGCTATGGGAGACAACCATGGATCCGGAAAGAAGAATCCTGCTTCGCGTCAGTATGGATGAGGAAGAATCCTCAGAGATAGATTTGACCTTTACTACTCTGATGGGAGATAAGGTTGAGCCAAGAAGAGAATTCATTGAGGCGAACGCTAAGTATGTAAAGAATCTTGATATATAAGAAACAGTAGTGAGAAAACAAGTTATCAAGTTCTAAATCTGTATAATCTTGATAATAGAAAAGAGGCAAACAATGGATGAGAATATCTTTGACAAGGTGCATGACGTCGATCTGAAAAAGACAATGGAAACTTCGTATATTGAGTATGCCATGTCTGTTATTGCCGCACGCGCCCTGCCCGATGTAAGGGACGGTTTAAAGCCGGTACAAAGAAGAATTTTATACGCGATGATCGAGTTGAACAATGGTCCTGACAAGCCGCACCGTAAATGTGCCCGTATTGTCGGTGATACCATGGGTAAATATCATCCCCACGGTGACAGCTCGATCTATGAGGCATTGGTAAAACTGGCGCAGGATTTCTCCACCAGATATCCTTTGATTGACGGCCATGGCAACTTTGGTTCCGTGGATGGTGACGGTGCTGCGGCTATGCGTTATACCGAGGCCCGCTTAAGTAAGATATCTATGGAGATGTTGTCCGATATCAATAAGGACACCGTTGATTTTGCTCCTAACTTCGATGAAACAGAAAAGGAACCGCTGGTATTACCTTCAAGATTTCCGAATTTATTGGTGAACGGTACTTCGGGTATCGCTGTTGGTATGGCTACAAATATACCGCCTCATAATCTTCGTGAAATAATTGATGGTGTTTTAAAAATTATTAATAACCATATAGAATTCGAAAGAGAGACAGAGATTGATGAGCTACTAGAGATCATCAAGGGACCGGATTTCCCTACAGGTGCCCAGATTCTTGGTACATCCGGAATCAATGAGGCATATCGTACCGGTAAGGGTAAGATCAGAGTCCGTGCGGTTACCGAAATCGAGCCTATGCAGAACGGGAAAAACCGTATTGTTGTAACGGAGCTTCCTTATATGGTGAACAAGGCTCGCCTGATAGAGAAGATTGCTGAGCTTGTAAAGGATAAGAAGATTGATGGTATTACCGATCTTAGGGATGAATCTGACCGTATCGGTATGAGAATTGCCATTGAGCTTCGAAGAGATGTCAATGCCAATGTAATACTAAATCAATTATTTAAGCATACCCAGCTGCAGGAGACCTTTGGTGTCAATATGCTCGCACTGGTGAATAATGAGCCTAAAATCCTAAATTTGCTTCAGATGCTGAATTACTATCTGGATCATCAAAAGGATGTTGTAACCAGAAGGACCAAATATGATCTCAATAAAGCGGAAGAGCGTGCACATATTTTGCAGGGCTTGCTGATCGCCCTTGATCATATTGATGAGGTAATACGCATTATCAGAGGGTCTGCAAATGTTGCAGCTGCAAAAGAAAAATTAATCGAGAGCTTTGGTCTGACGGATGTTCAGGCACAGGCAATCGTAGACATGAGACTCCGCGCGTTAACGGGTCTGGAAAGAGAGCGTCTGGAAGCAGAGTATCAGGAGCTTATGGGTAAGATTGCAGAGTATAAGGCAATCCTGGCAGATGAGAAAAAGCTCCTGGGTGTAATCAAAGAAGAGATTACAATCATTCGTGATAAATTCGGTGATGACAGAAGAACAAGCATCGGTTTTGATGAGTTTGATATCTCTATGGAGGATATGATCCCTAACGAGAATACAGTTATCGCCATGACCAGACTTGGTTATATCAAACGTATGACCATTGATAACTTTAAGAGCCAGCATCGCGGCGGTAAGGGAATCAAGGGTATGCAGACGATTGAAGAAGATTTTATTGAAGATCTTCTCATGACCACCAACCATCATTATATTATGTTCTTTACTAATAAAGGCAGGGTATATCGTTTGAAGGCATATGAGATTCCGGAATCCGGAAGAACAGCAAGAGGTACAGCCATAGTTAATCTGCTGCAGCTCTTACCGGAAGAAAGAATTACAGCCATTATTCCCCTGAAGGAATATCGGGATAATCGCTTTCTCTTTATGGCGACAAAGAATGGTATTGTGAAGAAAACACCAATCCGGGAATATGAAAATATCAGAAAAACAGGTCTTCAGGCCATCAGCCTACGGGAAGATGATGAGTTGATTGAAGTAAAGACCACCAACCATCAAAAAGACATTATTTTGGTAACCAAGAACGGTATGTGTATCCGCTTTAATGAGCGGGATGTGAGACCTACCGGAAGAACCTCCATGGGTGTCATTGGTATGACATTAACAGGAGATGATGAGGTTGTGGGAATGCAATTAAATACCCAGGGACAATATCTCCTGTTTGTATCTGAATATGGCCTTGGTAAACGTACTGAGATGGAAGAATTTACAGTACAACGTCGTGGCGGTAAAGGTGTGAAATGCTACAAGATAACAGAAAAGACAGGTTATGTCATCGGTGTTAAGGCCGTTGATGAAGAAAATGAAGTTATGCTGATCACCACCGAAGGCATTATCATACGAATTGCTGTCAGCGATATTTCTGTGCTGGGAAGAATCACCTCCGGTGTAAAGCTGATGGATATTGATGTAGAAATGAATGTAAAGGTAGCCAATATGGCTAAGGTCAAAGAAAGCAGCAATAACACCAGTGAAGAAGAATTGATTAAAAATCTGGAAAAAGAACTGAATGAAGAGAATCAGGTAATCGATACTTCTGATTTGGATAATTATCCTGAAGAGGATGAGCTATCAAATGACGACTTAATAAATGATGATATAGAGGAAGAAGCTGAGAATTCTTCAGGAAAAGGCGAAGCATGAGAACAATTCCTATAGACGTCATTATAAACAGCATAAGGGAAATGTGCATAGAAGCCAACTATAAGTTGGCTTCTGATGTAGAGGAGAGAGTGAGAGCTGCTAAGGAGAAAGAGCAGTCCGTTCTTGGAAAGCAGATTCTTGACCAACTTGGAGAAAATTTGGACATTGCAGCAGCGGACAATATACCGATCTGCCAGGATACGGGAATGGCAATCGTATTTATTCGCATCGGTCAGGAGGTATACGTCCAGGGAGGAACTCTGGAGGATGCCATCAATGAAGGAATCCGGCAGGGATATGAGGAAGGATATCTCCGTAAATCAGTGGTGGGGGATCCCTTGCTTCGGGTAAATACCAGGGATAACACACCGGGAGTTATACACTATGAAATTGTTGCAGGAGATCAGCTGGAGTTGATTGTTGCGCCGAAAGGTTTTGGCAGTGAAAATATGAGCAGGGTATATATGCTGAAACCTTCGGATGGAGAAGAGGGAGTAAAGCAGGCTGTCCTTGAGACAGTAAAGCTTGCCGGTCCTAACGCTTGTCCTCCTATTGTGGTAGGTGTTGGAATTGGAGGAAGCTTTGAAAAATGTACCCTGCTGGCGAAAAGGGCACTGACAAGAAATATGAACCTTCCATCCCCCCTGCCCCATATCCGCAAGCTGGAAGAGGAGCTACTTGAAGAAATCAATCAGCTGGGTATTGGCCCCGGAGGCTTGGGCGGAAAAATTACAGCACTGGGAGTTAATATTGAAACCTATCCGACACATATCGCAGGACTTCCGCTTGCAATCAATATCTGCTGTCATGTCAACCGGCATGTGACTAGGATATTGTAGAAGAGGAAGTATTTGATAATCACAATGATTTATTTATTACTAGAATGAATCAGAGATAATCATTTTATAAGATGGTATAATACAGGTTGTATTCATCGTATATTCAGGGAAAGGCATGGGCAATCTATGGATAGATACATTACAACTCCTCTGACAGAACAGATGGTGGAGGAATTGCAGGCTGGAGATTATGTCTATATAACAGGAACAATTTATACGGCAAGAGACGCAGCCCATAAAAGAATATATGAAACAATGATGGCCAGTGGAGAGATACCCATTGATTTGAAGAATAATATTATCTATTATCTCGGGCCTACACCGGAAAGGGAAGGCCAGGTCATTGGATCTGCAGGTCCTACCACCAGCAGTCGTATGGATAAGTATACGCCGCTTTTACTGGAGCAAGGCCTGAAAGGAATGATTGGTAAGGGCAAGCGAAGTAAAGAAGTCATTGAGGCCATGATCAGAGAAAAAGCTGTATATTTTGCAGCCGTGGGCGGAGCCGGTGCCCTCTTATCAAAAAAGATAAAGAAAAGTACCGTAATAGCTTATGATGATCTGGGTACAGAGGCAATCCGGGAATTGTATGTAGATAATTTTCCGGTTATAGTTGTAATAGATTCCCAAGGTAATAATTTATATGAAAAAATTATGCAAAATTGTTGACAAAGACAAGGTCCTTTGCTATACTAGATAATGCTTCTGTGAGTCAGACAGAAGGGCAAATTGAATAGAAGTATAATAAGTTCAGTTTCTGGAGAAATACTCAAGAGGCCGAAGAGGCGCCCCTG
>JAJUHH010000210.1 GCA_029267975.1 Clostridiales bacterium | reverse complement strand
TCATTGATAATCCAAGGCAGGATATCCCTCTGACCGGTGTCTTATATTCTCCCATGGTGGGGCTGAGCAGCACGGAGCTTGCCTTACTCAAGGCCGGAAAACAGAATAAGAGTATGTACAGCGCAGTCCTTGATTACCTGCAGCAGGAGCAGGAAGCGGAACAAGCTCAGCAGCAGGAGAAGGAAGTGGAACAGGCTCGGCAGCAGGAAGAAGAGTCTAAGCAATCAGAGCAAGATGAGCTGAGGCAAAAGCTGAACAGATTTATAAGTCAGCTGAATTCCTTCCGTGCCATGGTGAATCATAAGCCAATCCATGAGCTGCTTCAGTTGGTGCTTCATGAGACCGGCTATTATTATTATGTCAGTGCAATGCCGGGCGGGGAGCAGCGGAAGGCCAATGTGGATATGCTGATTTCCCAGGCGGTACGGTTTGAGAAGGGAAGCTACAGCGGGTTATTCCATTTTATACGCTATATGGAGAAGCTCCATAAGTATGAGGTGGATTTCGGTGAGGCAGCTACCTCCGGAGAACAGGATAATACAGTACGGATTATGAGTATCCATAAGAGTAAGGGCCTGGAGTTCCCCATTGTCTTTGTGGGCGGAATGAGTAAGCAGTTTAATACCCAGGATCTGCGCAGCAGTATTGTCCTTCATAGTGAACTGGGGGTTGGACCGGAGTATATCGACTGTAAGCTAAGAACGAAGGTTCCCACCTTACTGAAAAAGGTAATCCAGAAGAAGGTACAGATTGAAAATCTTGGAGAGGAGCTGCGGGTGCTTTATGTTGCCATGACAAGGGCCAGGGAGAAGCTGATTATGTCCGGTTATCTTGGTGCAAGAGAGGAACTGCGTCCTAAGGAATTCTCCTTCTTTGAACTGCTGTCCGCTAAAAGCTACCTTGATTGGGTGCTTCCGGCCATGTTAAACAGAATGGATCAACCCGAGGCCGGGGATGAAGACCTTTACTTGTGGAATTCTCATGGAATGTCAATCAGGATCGTGGATAAAAGAGAGCTTTTACTTGAAGAGATGACCAGGCAACTTTTTCGGCAAATGGATGAAAGAGAACTGGAAGCCATAGAGAAGGAGCAGGTATATGCACCGGAGCTTAAGGCTGAGCTGGAAGAAAGACTTAAGTTCATCTACCCTTATCAAAAGGAAGCCGGGATCAAGGTGAAGATGACCGTATCGGAATTAAAGAAGCTTGGGCAGTTTCAGGATGAGGAGCAGAGTGTGAATCTGTATCTGAACAAAGAAAATACTACAGTTCCTCCTGAGATAACAGGGGAAGGGAGCCTGCCCAAACAAGACCTGCCGGCAGCTACGGTACCTGCCTTTTTGCGTGAGTCACAAGAGCTGATTGCTGCAACCGATCGTGGAACCCTCTATCATAGAGTATTGGAACTGCTCGATCTTACAAGGATTGGCAGCAGCGAAGACCTGAAAAAGGAACTGCAGCGTTTGGTTCATGAAAATAAAATGAAAAGTGAGGACATTGCACGTCTTAAATTTGAGCATATTTATCAGTTTACCATCAGTAAGGTAGCGGATCGGATGAGAAATGCTCAGATAAATCACAAACTCTTCAAAGAAAAGCAATTCGTTATCGGCAGGAAGGCCTCAGAGGTGATCAAAGGCTCAGAGAGTGAGGAACTGGTGTTGATTCAGGGAATTATCGACGTATTTTTTGAAGAGGATGGGGAACTAGTGCTTCTTGATTATAAATCCGATCTGGTTGAGAGGGAAGAACAGCTTATTTCACGCTACCAGCTTCAGTTGGAATACTATAAAAAGGCATTGGAACAGATGCTTAAGACAAGAGTAAAGGAAATGATCATTTATTCCCTGCCCCTGGCCAAGGAGATTCGAATAGAAGCATAGAATTTGGGTACACTCTAGTCAGAAATAATGACAGAAAGGGTGGACTCTATGAGCAAAAAACCTAAGAAGATCGACTTGGAACATATAAAACCGGAGGAAAAGCTTAAGTATGAAATAGCAAAGGAACTCGGTTACCTGGATAAGGTGGTGGAGAGTGGCTGGAAGTCCTTAACTGCCAAAGAGTCAGGCAGAATTGGAGGCCTAATGACAAAACGCCGGAAAGAACAAGCCGGAGCTAACTTAAAGCAGGACACAAGAACGGATACATTTCGCTAAGAATTGCTTGATCCAATCCTCTAATCCTTTGACTGACTTGCCTAAAGTTTGTATAAAATGAAAGACGCATAACAGGACTGTTATCAGTATGTTATGCGTCTGTTTTTTGTAATCATGATGGTATAGGAATTATTTCCGTAAGCTGATGCGATTTAGTTTCAACAGATCAACCCCAAGAAAGCCTTTGATGGCCACACAAACTCCTCCCAGGAGGATGGAGGTATCCTGCAATACGGAGGGAACAATGCGAATATAGCTGTTCATCTTACTCTTAAGTGCAGCTTCAATCCGCTCTGTTATATGGGGGAAGAAGATGGTGAAGGAGCTATTGATCACGACGATATCAGGGTTATATGCATTCAGGATATTGTTGACCCCGATGGACATATATTTAATAAAGTCTTCCATGATTTTATGTGCGTCCGGATCATTTGCCTCATAAGCAACCCGAAACTGTTCAAAGGTCATTTCCTCAACATTTTTTAACCTGGCAAATTCGTGAAGCAGAGCCCTCTCTGAGGTATACTGTTCAAAACAACCCTTGTTGCCGCAGGGACACTGTCTGCCGTCAATCTCAATGATGGTATGTCCGATTTCACCTGCTCTGCCGTTATAGCCGGTATATAGCTGGTGATTGATGATAATACCGAGACCAATTCCGGAGTGTACGCTGATATTCGCTATATTTGCATAATCATATTGAAAGGTTTTCTCCCCGATTACTGAAAGGTTGGCTTCATTCTCCAGATAGACAGGTGTATTAAAATGCTGTTCCAGAACCTCAGCTAAATTAATGCCGGAGAGGTTATAGTAAGGAGCAAAGGATACCTGATTATTGGCAATTACGCCATGGATACCAAGGGTGATGCCTACAAGACCATAGGGGGTTTCCTTGGGAAGCTTCATAGATTCAATGAGACTAATCAGCTCACTGAGAACATTTGCAGCGTTTTTCGGTGTTTTAATCTGCTTTAAGCTGCAATCCTCGCCAACCAAATCAGAAACCAGTGCGGAGATGGTATCTACTCCGATATCCACACAGATTACATAGCCCGCTTTTTTATTTAAGCTTAAAAGAATAGGCTTCCTGCCTAAGTTTGTGTCATCGCTTCCAATCTCAATTACCAGCTTTTTATTGATCAGCTCCTGAACAATTGCCGATATGGTTGCTTTGGTAAGACCCAGATGCTTTGCAATTGCAGCTCTGGATATCGATATATTATTGATAATTGTTTCCATTACCAGATTAGTATTGATGTCACGTATGAGTTCTTTACTGCCTGTTACCATTACAGTCACCCTTCGTATAAAAATTTATATTTACACCCATGGTAGCATAAAAAGTTTTTTTTGGAAAGAAAAAGTTTACTTACTTGACATTATTATAACAAATTGCTATAGTTGAAATTGATATAGTTTATTCACCAAATAATTTAAATATAGTTGCATGGGTTGCTGGAGTAAGACTATTTGATAAAGCTTTTGTAGGTCTCTTCAGAGCCAGGCAAAAAGGAGCAGTGTATATGTTATATATAGGTGTGGATTTGGGAACCTCTTCTGTGAAGCTATTGTTAATGGATGAAACAGGAGATATTAAAAAAATCGTTACCAGGGAATATCCCTTGTATTTCCCTAAGCCCGGTTGGTCTGAGCAGAATCCGGAGGATTGGTATGCCGGTCTTGTGGATGGGATCAGGGAATTAACACTGGATTGTGACAAATCACAGATTGACGGCATCAGCTTTAGCGGGCAGATGCACGGAATGGTTATCCTGGATGAGCAGGATCAGGTCATTCGTCCGGCAATCCTGTGGAATGATGGCCGTACCCAGGCAGAATGTGATTATTTAAATAATGAAATCGGCAGAGAAAAGATCTCCGCTTATACTGCTAATATGGCACTTACCGGCTTCACCGCACCTAAGCTTCTCTGGGTTAGAAAGCATGAGCCTGAGAATTTCGCAAGGATTAAGAAGGTCATGCTGCCCAAGGATTATATTGCATATAAGCTGTCCGGAGTTCATTGTACTGACGTATCCGATGCGTCCGGTATGCTTTTGCTTGATGTTAAGAATAAGTGCTGGTCCAAGGAAATGCTTGAGCTCTGTGGCCTGAAGGAGGAGCAGATGGCAAAGATCTATGAGTCTTACCAGGTGGTCGGTACGCTTAGGGAAGCAGCAGCCAAGGAACTGGGCTTACCTGTAACAGTGAAGGTGATTGCAGGCGGCGGTGACCAGGCGGTGGCAGCAGTGGGAACCGGAACCGTAGGAGACAGTAAATGTAATGTTTCTTTGGGAACCTCCGGTGTTGTTTTTATCTCCACCAAGGAATTTGCTGTAGATGCCAACAATTCCCTCCATGCCTTTGCCCATGCAGATGGCAGATATCATTTCATGGGAGTTATGCTTTCCGCAGCAGCTTCCAGCAAATGGTGGGTTGAACAGATCCTTCAGACCAAGGACTATAATGCAGAGCAGGAGCCAATCACCAAATTAGGTGAGAATAAGGTATACTTCCTTCCTTACCTGATGGGTGAGCGGACACCTCACAACAATCCCAATGCCAGAGGAACCTTTATCGGTATGACCATGGATACGACCCGTGCCGATATGACTCAGGCGATGATGGAGGGTGTGGCATTTGCGCTTCGGGATTCCTTTGAGATCGTAAAGTCTCTCGGTGTAAGCCTTGACCGCATCCGGATCAACGGAGGTGGCGCCAAGAGTCCTCTCTGGTGCAGCATTATTGCCAATGTATTAAATGTTAAGGTTGATAAGATCAATTCAACCGAAGGTCCTGCCTTTGGCGCAGCAATTCTGGCAGCAGTGGGCTGCGGCCGGTATGCTTCCGTAGAAGAAGCTGCCAACAAGCTGGTGAAGGTAATCAGCACCACAGAGCAGGATCCCCGGATCGTTGCGCTTTACAATGAAAAGTATCAGGTGTTCAAGGAGCTTTATCCGACCTTAAAGGGTGTCTTTGACAAGATGGTGTAAGTTGTAAAGCAGTTAATGCTGCGGGATCGTTGAAGCTATAAGACAGTGCAGGCTGTATAATAGGATAAGTTGATATTACAGTGAAAGGCTGTTATGATTCGAATAGAATGATAACAGTCTTTTTTTTGCAGCAAGAAACCAGGTAGAATTTTCCTCTGATGAAGATAAACGAAGCTCATTTTGATAAGAAGAAGCGTAATAATCAGCAGGCTAGGAAATGTTTCTCCTGCTTACTTATTGTATACTGAAACTACCGAAAGGAGGAAGGCAGCGTATGCAGACACATCAGATGATCAAGAAAAGCCTGGAATATATCGAAGAAAACCTGAAAACAGAGCTTACCGTTCAGGAGCTTGCCGCAATGGCTAATTATTCTACCTTTCACTACTATCGT